>JAOKFZ010000002.1 GCA_028247315.1 Bacteroidia bacterium
CCTAGTCGTCAATCATTTTTTATTCAAATCTACTTTAGCAGGAAGTTTAATAGCTCAAAAAATGGGTGTTCCAAATCATATTAGACTGCATACCAAACGATACTTATACTCAGATACTATTTTAGTAAAAATACTCAAAGAGGCGTCTAAGCTATCTGCCATAGCAGTAGATGTGAAACATTTTTATGAAGAGAAAATGGGGCATTCAAGGTCTATAGACGTAATAAGACAGAGCGTTGATGTAGCATTCCTCTCTAATATGGACCAACCCAAAGTAGAGAAAGATTTGTTTACGATTTTGGCAATTGGAAGACTTACGGAAAAGAAGGGGTTTGATCAGCTGATTTTGGCTGTAAGCAAACTGGAACGCACTACTAAGAAAAAACTACAACTAAAGATATATGGAGAGGGGTCAGAAAAGCAATATTTAAGTGAGTTAATTGAAAAATATAAGCTAAATGACTGCGTTACATTAGAAGGAAAGAAACCACATAAAGAATTGATGGTCTCACTCTCTAATTCAAGGTTATTAGTAGTGCCCAGTATAGAGCTGAAGGATGATATAGATGGGATACCAACGGTAATCATAGAAGCTATGCTAATGAAAGTGGCTGTAGTAGCTTACGATACCGCTAGTATCTCAGAAATAGTAATACCGAACGAAACAGGCTTTTTGGTGCCATCAAGTGATGTAGAAGCACTGACCCAAAAGTTAGAACAATTAATTACTGACGAATCAGATTTAGCTACAATCAAAGAGAATGCACATCAAAAAGTGATAAAAGAGTATGCGTCGACCCTAGCCAATGATATCTAAGCGGAAAGAAACACCGAATAAGCGGTTGGCTATCATATTTAGTGGCGACTTTCCCGAAGGGAATACCAAAAATGCACGTCTAAAGACCATTGCTGATTCTCTAAAGAGCGAAGGTTGGTTCTCAACCTTTGTTTCTGTTTTTCCGACAAAATTCAGTAGTTCTATTCAGACGTCTCAACCCAGGCAATGGAACGAATTTTCCATAGTGTGTACCAGTGTTAGTAGAAGGTATTTGCAGCCTAAGATACTACGATACATTCAAATAATTTCAGGACAATTGGGTTTGCTCGTTTGGATTTTGTCAACTTCATTTAAGTATGATGCATACTACTTTTACTGTCCACGCTTTACCGATACCATAGTTGGTTTACGTTTACTCAAAGTACTTCGAAAAAAAATTATTGTAGACCAAACGGAACTGTTTTCATCTAACAGTACATCTCGCTTACATACAAAAGAAGAAGAATGGATAGCTAAGTATTCAGATGTCTTATTGGTAATATCCAAGAGATTGTATTCATATTTTAGTTCTTTCAAAACTAGAACTTTAGCTAAGTTTCCTATTATGACAGATCACAATCGCTTCGCAATAGAAAGAAATGGAATACCCTACACTATGGGCTATATTGGAAGTTTTGCAGAAAAAGACAATATCAAATTGCTTTTAGAAGCTACCTTATTATTAGTGCCTAAGTTTCCTAAATTATCGCTCAGACTGATTGGGTATAGTCCGAATATGCAGGAACTGAAACGTACGATTATGGATATGGGTATTGAAAATAATGTAGAAGTAACAGGTACTGTAGCTTACGAGGATATACCTTGGCTTCTCAAGGAATGCGACACCCTTCTTATGAACAGAGAAGAAAGCAATTTTGCTACCTATGGTTATCCTATCAAGTTAGGCGAATATTTTGCGTGCAGCAAACCAGTGATTATGAGTGATGGAATAGGGTTTAGCGATGATTTTACGCATAGAAAAGAGGTGTATAAATACACTGTAGGAGATGCGAATGCTTTAGCAGAAACAGTAGCTTACCGTTACCGAAATATTGGAGAGTCCAATGCCATTGCCATTCGTGGGTATGAATATTCTAAAGATCATTTTGCAAGCAGTAAACTAGTGCCACATCTGGCCAATATGTTAAACCAATTATGAAGAGTGCTTTAGTATTAGGAGGCGGAGGTTTCATTGGAAATCATTTAGTAAAACGGCTGAAAAGCAAAGGGTATACTGTAGTAGCTGTAGATTTAAAACACCCTGAGTTTGACACCACAAGTGCAGATGAATTCTTTATAGCTGACCTACGCCGTCAAGACGTGGTGAAGGATATATTTACTAAGGATTTTGACGAAGTATACCAACTAGCAGCAGATATGGGTGGAGCAGGTTTTATTTTCACGGGAGAACATGATGCCGATATCATGCACAACAGTGCACAGATAAATATCAATGTTGCAGAGACCTTGAAACACTCGAAGACGAAACTATTTTATTCTTCTTCGGCCTGTATATATCCAGAAGAAAATCAACTTGACGCACAGAATCCCAATTGTGCAGAGGATTCGGCTTTTCCTGCAAATCCGGATAGTGAGTACGGATGGGAAAAACTATTCAGTGAACGACTGTACACCAGTTATGCTCGCAATTATGGATTAAATGTGCGTATAGCACGATTTCATAATATTTTCGGGCCATTGGGTACGTACATAGGAGGTAGAGAAAAAGCACCTGCAGCTATAGCTCGTAAGGTTGCTGAAGCCACCAATGGAGATGCCATTGAAGTATGGGGCAGTGGTGAGCAAACGCGATCATTTTTATACATTGATGAGTGCTTAGAAGGCATAGATCGTCTTATGACTTCTGAAGTAAAAGAACCTATCAATATAGGTTCTGCTGAAATGGTTACCATCAATGAGCTTACACATATGGTAATTGCCTTAAGTGGCAAAGACCTTTCAATCAAAAATATAGACGGTCCCATAGGTGTAAATGGCCGCTGTTCTGACAATAGACTCATAGCCTGTCTTCTGCACTGGCAACCCAATTATCCTCTCCAACAAGGAATGGAGATTCTGTATAATTGGGTTCATTCTAAACTTTAGGTTTACTCTTTTCCTGTGACGATATGTAAGTACTTTTGCCTTACGTAAAATGAATTTGTCGTTTGATAATACTGAAGTAGCATTTGCTCATAAATCGAATCGTGATTTGAAGAAAGCTTACCGCCTCTTCCAAACATTTAATTATCCGTTTTTAGTGAATAACGGACCTAAACTTGCTAACCTGGCATTGAGTCTTAGATTACCCATAAAAGGCATTATTAAAAACACCCTCTTTGCCCAATTTTGCGGTGGGGAAAGTATTTCAGAGAGTTATATATCTGCAAGGCAGTTACATGAGAATGGGATAGGAGCCATCCTCGATTACAGTGTAGAAGGAGAAGGCACAGAAGAAGATTTTATATTATCCTATGCCGAGCTCCAGAAAGTAATACATGAAGCGGCTAACAAACCAGAATATCCCATCGCCGTTTTTAAATGTACAGCTATTGCAAATTTCAAAATGCTTGAAGAATGTACTGAAGCTATTCGTGCGAGTAAAGAGGTAAGTTTTTCAGAGAACATAAAGTATAATGAGTTTAATACGCGGATGAAGGGCCTTTGCCAACTAGCATATAAAAATAATGTGAAGCTTCTGGTAGATGCGGAAGAAACGTGGATTCAAGATGCCATAGATGAAATAACCTATGAATACATGGCCCTTTATAATAAGGATACTGCCGTAGTGTACAACACTATACAGCTGTATAGAAAAGGCCGAATCGCAGATATGCAAAAGCGAATAGAGACGGCAAGACAACGGGGATACAAAATGGCATTCAAGCTAGTACGCGGTGCTTATATGGAAAAAGAAAGTGAGCGAGCTAGAGATTGGGGGTATGATAACCCAATTCAAGATTCAAAACAGGATACAGATGATGACTATGATGCGGCTATAAAGCTGTGTTTTGATAATAGAGACGTTGTAAGTATCTGTGCTGGCACGCACAATGAGAAAAGTTCTCTGATACTAGCAAAACTATTGAAAAACAGTGATATAGAGAAAAATGATGATCGGTTTTGGTTTGCTCAACTGTATGGTATGAGCGACCATATAAGTTATAACCTAGCGGCATCAGGGTACAACGTAGCAAAATATCTTCCCTACGGACCTATCAGGGAAGTATTACCGTACTTAAGCCGTAGAGCTCAAGAGAATAGCAGTGTAAAGGGCCAAGCAGGTAGAGAATTATCGCTTATTCAAAGCGAACTGAAAAGGAGAAAGTTAGACATTTAAGTGTTGACTTAGCTTAGAACAGCAATTGTGCCGTGATGCACTCTTTGTATTCCGTCTACACCTATGGTGTTAACAATTACCGCATAGGTATCTTGTTGTGTATCTTTGCCGTTGTAGGTTCCATCCCAATTTTTAGTCACGTCATAACTTTCAAGTACTTTCTAGCCCCAGCGATTGAATGTCTCTTGTACTCAGTACAAATTAGAATTTTTAGTATTCTCAAGAGTTTAAATTTATTTCTTTTAAAGTGAGAAAATTAAACTTTAAATACCTACAGAAGAGTTCTTCCCGGTGTACTCGCTTTTATGTACCCGTGATCTGGTTTTAGGTCTCTCCCTTCTGCAGCTTTTTTAGCAATCTTATCACACACTTCATTTTCTGGAACTCCACTGTGTCCTTTTACCCAATGCAACTTTACGGTGTACTTTCCATGTATAGCTAAGTACTTCCGCCAGAGGTCTTCGTTTGCCTTATCTTTAAAATTCTTTTTTGACCAGTTAAATACCCAGCCTTTCTCTATGGAATTAATTACATACTTTGAGTCTGAGTAAATATGCACTTCTTTATCATTGGCGAAATCATTGAGCATACCTAGGGCTTCGATAACTGCCAAGAGCTCCATACGGTTATTGGTAGTTTTCTGAAAACCTTGACTTGCCGTTTTTCGCACATCTCTCCACTGAAGAACGATACCATATCCTCCTGGGCCTGGATTTCCTAACGAGCTACCATCCGTATAGATGTTGATTATTTCCAAGGTAGTTTGTTTTGTTTTTTCAAAAGTAAAAGATCTGCTACGATAAAGTTGCTACCACCAATGAACAAAATACTGTTTTCTGAATCTCCTTCTGCTAAAATCTGGTTATAGACAGATAGGATAGCCCCATCTAAGGTATCATATGGTGTACTTGATATAGCATGTTTTTGGCACTGTACATGAGCCGAATCTACGTCCATTCCTCGGATAACATTAGGCTTTACTAGGGCTATTTTTTTTGCAACAGGTAGGAGAGGTAGTATCGTAGAAAGTTCTTTATCTTTCACGAACCCTAGTATAAAATAAGCGTTTAAATTAAACTTATTAATCTCTGTGGCTATACGTTCTATTCCTTCTTCATTATGAGCTACATCGCATATTACCAATGGTTTATCATTCAGCTGTTGCCATCTACCTTCAAAATTGGTGATGGTACAAACGTTTTGTAGAGCATAGTTTATTAGTTCCATTTCTACAGGTAATTGATCGTGTAGTAGTTCCAAGCATTTTAGGGCACAACCAATATTCCATTGCTGATGTATGCCTATAAGATCCGTAAAGAATGTTCCTTCATAATAATGATATATAGGAGCTTCTAGCTTGTTCGCGTATTGCTCTATTACCTTAGCTGGGCTACTTTCTATATTCCCTAGAATTACTGGTATATCTGCTTTGATAATGCCGGCTTTTTCTCCGGCTATGAGCTCAAGAGTATCTCCTAACATATCTTTGTGATCGTAACCAATGCTGGTAATGAGACTGGCTAAAGGTGAAATGATATTTGTACTATCGAGTCGACCACCTAAACCGGTTTCTATAATTGCAATGTCTATCTTTTGAACAGAAAAGTAAGTGAATGCCATGGCCACGGTAATTTCAAAAAAGGAAGGTTGTATCTCATCTATAAGATGAGAGATTTCTTTGGTAAAACCGACAACAAACTCTTTGGAGCATAGTTCTCCATTTATTTTTATTCGCTCTCTGAAGTCTACTAAGTGAGGTGAGGTATAGAGTCCTACGTTATACCCGTTATTTTGATAGAGTGCAGATAGTATATGAGAAGTAGATCCTTTTCCATTGGTACCTGCTATATGTATGGTTTTAAAGGTGTCTTGAGGATTACCCAATGCTTCACAAAGCTTGATAATATTGGTGAGATCTTTTTTGAATGCTGATACACCTACCCGTTGGTACATGGGCAACTTGCTGTACAAGTAATCAAGCGTTTGCTCGTAGGTCACTTGGTTTTAAATTTTTGAGATTAATTTACCTTAAAGGTAAAGTTGACATATCCACAACCACTTTTTGAATTGGTTACGTTGGTAAATTTGAATTTACGTAATGCGGTAGTTGCACGAGCTACAAGTTCTGGGTCATTGGTCATGTTTATATCCCTGAATTTTGAATTTTTGGATACTGAAGTAACGTTTCCGTTGGCATCTACACAGACTTTGAGACTGACAATACCATTTTTTTGAACGCCACCTTCTGGCTTTACAAAGTCTCTTACTTTGAAGCCTCCAATACCGCCTTGTATACCAGGACCTATTGCAGGGCCACTTCCTGTACCGTCAC
Organism: Bacteroidia bacterium; assembly: GCA_028247315.1. GTDB lineage: Bacteria > Bacteroidota > Bacteroidia > NS11-12g > UBA9320 > UBA9320. The sequence goes on from JAOKFZ010000002.1 coordinate 6,490, forward strand.
CCATAATTCCTTTTCCTCCAGTTCCTTCAGGACTTCCGTCTGGCTTGCCATCTGGACTACCTTTATACCCACCATTGTCTGAATTACCCCCTTTTCCGCTACCGGATTTGTCTTTTCCAAAAAGGCTTTTTTCGTTAGGCTTACGCTCAGCTGGCTTGGTCTCTTTTGGTTTCTCTTGTTCTTTAGGCTTATCTACTGGTTTAGTAGGTTTTGTTGTTGGCTTCGTTTCTTCTACAGCCGGGGCTTCTTCTACATCGCTTGTCAGTTGATTATCAGGGACATATTCTTCTTCTACTTGTGGTGTGTATTCTTCTTGCTCTGCAGCACTATTGTCTGGCCCACCATCATCTGGTTTTCCAAGGCTTACTACTGTACCACCGCTAGGTTCTAATTCTGCATCTGCATTTTTCCAAACAAAAAGCGATAACAAGATCAATAAAAGTAGGAGTAATGAAAAGAATGTAACGGTACCTATTACCGCTTTTTTATCTTCTTCTCTACTTATATCTACCATATTGATATTTCTTTATTTAGATCCGTTTAGGGCTAAAACTACCTTTGCTCCGAGCTTATCTGCTGTCATTACGAGGTTCATTACATCTTCATAACGCACATTTTTATCGCCTCGTACACTTACCGTTGCATTTGTTTTATCTTTTAGTACCTCCTCAAGCAATAAAGGTAAACGGTTGTATGAAGTTTTTATATCGTCTACAGCATAATTGAGGTCTGCGTCTACAGAAACGTGAATAACTTCGTTGATGACATTGACATCATTTGTTCCCTTTGGTAAAACCAGTTTGAGTGCAGGGTCTTTTACTACGGAGCTTATTATGATAAAGAAAATAAGCAGCAGAAATACAATATCCGTCATACTCGACGCATTGAATTCTGTGTTAATCTTACTGTTTTTTCTAAGATTCATATTATGCTGGTTCGTGCAGTATATCCAAGAACTCTACTGAAGTAGCTTCCATTTTGTATACTACTTTATTGATCATACTCGTAAGTAGGTTGTATGATATGTAGGCAAAAATACCTACTACAAGTCCTGCTACAGTAGTCATCATAGCTTCACCTATACCTCCGCTGAGTAGGTCTGCAGTAATCTGCTGGCCGCTATCTTGCATTTGATTAAAAGTGCGTATCATACCCGTAACGGTTCCTAAAAAACCAAGCATAGGAGCAGCTCCAGATATAGTAGCTAGCAAAGGCATTCCTTTTTCTAATTCATACACTTCTAGTTTACCTACATTTTCTACTGCTACGCTTATATCTTTGAGTGGCTTGCCTATACGAGATAGTCCTTTTGCTATCATTAGGCCTATAGGAGTTCCTCTGTCTTGGCAGTGACGTTGAGCTCCTTTTATATCCCCTTCAACTACCATTTCTTTTATTCCTCCCATAAACTGAGAATCCAGAACACCTGCCTTTTTAATGGTAAAGTATCTTTCAAACGTGAGGTATACCGCAATTACAAATAGTATTCCAATCGGTATCATCACGATACCACCTTTCCATATTAAGCTAAGTACATCGAGTGCACTTCCGCCTTCAGATGCTGCGGCTGTTGTATCGGAAACGACGTTGCCGCCTTGTACAAGTTGAAGTAGTATACTCATATTATTTCTGCTTTACTATTAAGTTTAGGTCTAATTTATTTTGGAGTAGGTTTTTATATTCGTGGGCAAGTTCCTCATTATGAAACGAAATAATAAATACTGTAGTCTCATTGTTACTGTCTGGAGTTATCTCAGTATTATCGTATTTGTCCTGTAAACTTTCTGTGAGTTCTATCGCTTCGTTGTGGTCAACTACATGTGCATATATCCCAAAACTAGCCTCAGTAGCTGTGTTGATATATGTTGGATTATCTGGTGCGTTCAGTATAGATGCTACTTGCTGGTCTGCTACTTGACGGTTGCTTTGGCTTTGCTCAAAGTTGAGCAGGGCAAATGCCATCCCTATCAAAAAACAAAGTCCCAAAGTATTGACAACTGCCAGCCCTGAAAAACGAGATTTGGTTGTTCCTTGCTTGGTTTTAGTCTGTAGTTTCTTTGCTTGGATCTTGACGTTACGCTGTTTTGTTTTTGCTTTTGCAGCCGCTACTTTGGTTACTACTTCTCTTACCATAGGAGATTCTACAGTAGGTTCTTCAACCTTTGCGGGAGCAAGTACCTCAGTTGTGGCGTCTTGATGTGCAATTGGAGCTGGAGTAATTGCAAGCTCTACCGTTTTTAATCGTAGTTTCGGTAAACCAAAGGATGCTGTATCAAAATTAACGGAGTGATACGGTACAAAAACAAGTTTATCTTCTTGTGTGTAATAGAATGTTCCTACATCTGCAACCTCTACGTTTCGTTTGCTTTTGAGCGTGTCCCAAAGCTCGTTAGTGTAATCATTTATTTTCTCTAGACCACTTTCGTAGCTACAATTGTTCTGTGTACTAACATAGTTAGCGACTAAGCCATCGTTGTTTACTATTTGCTGGTTAAACGTTACTGTCTTTTGCTTTGGCATGGCATACTTGGCCACTTCATTGCGTTCAGCATTTTTTTCGCGCAGCAAAAAAGCACCAAAACCAGGTAGTATAACACAGTTGTGTTTGTAGAGTAAAAATGATATTTCTTTTGCCAAATTCATTTGAATGCAATATTAAGAAATAAGGAGCATAATTGTCCTTATTTCTTCTTAAAGTGAGAAGGTAACTCCTGCCAGGATATTAAGTCCCTGAGCACGGTAGTTATTCCATATCTCGTAACGTTTATTTAGGACGTTATTTACATGAACAAAGCCACTAATGTTTTTCTTGTATCGGTATTCTGCACCTACATTTATATCATTGATAGCTGCAAGAGTGCTACGAATACCTGCAATATCTCTTGCTTGTCGCGTACTTGTAGCAAAGTAACCTCCGTTTATATAAATTTTGTCAGCTAAACGTACGGTTGCAAATAAGGCAGCATCATAGGTAGGTAGGTGCCAGGCTTCTTGTTCGGTATCCATACTGTAGGAGTAGATATTTCCTCTGAAACCAAGGTCTATGTTTTGATTAACATTAAACTTGAGCTCGCCAGAGAATGTAAATTTATTCATGTCGTCTTCCACAGTAGTGAAGTTACGCAGACTATTGGTGTCATTGATGAATAGGTATTGGTCAGCGATTATCTCTTGCTGTATCTTGATACCAAACTCCACAAATCGTTTGAAGCTACCATTCATGCCTGCGAAAAGTTGCCAAACATATGGGTTGGATAGGCTTAGATTATTGCCTAAGAAAAGATTCTCATAGCTAATACTTTGTAGTGTATTTTTCTGTAAATCACCCGTTACACCTACGTATGCTCTTAGTTTCTTTGGTACAAGATAGGTTTCTGCTTTTAGGTGTGGAGCAAGTTTAATTTCATTTCTACTGGAATCTAGCTCACCTATATAGTTGGCATTTAGTCCTATATCGAACGTGTACTTTTTTAAATCAAATTGGTAGTGTGGCTTTATATCAATGAACAGTCTCTTGTAATTAGCTGTTTCGGTAAGTTGTGTGTATAGGGCTCCAATGTCTAGTAATACGTGACCTTTCCCTGCCTTAAACTTACTTGAATTGAGTGCTTTAAGTGTGCTTTCATTCTCACCAAGTTTATCAAATAGATTAAACCCAATATCAAATTTGTTGTCAATCCGAGACTTGTTTATCGACCAGATAGCCTTGGCACTTATATCGTTGTATATCTGGTTTATGTCATCAAGCTCCAATGGATTTGCTGTATCAGCAAGGTACCCATAATAGTGCACTACATTTCTATTGAAATCTATCTCACCATATAAATCATTACCGCGTTCTCTTAATCCGTATGCTTTTACATGATTTTGACTAAAAAGTCCTTGATCTGGATTATTCGATGCATTTGCAGCATGGTGTTTAACCTGAAGACCATAGGTATAGTATTTGTCTTGAGTATTGTGAATACTAGCGTCTACGTAGGAGGTAAGGTAATTACCTCCACCAATCTCGATGTAGTTGTCAAAAAGGTCCTCTGATTTTTCTGATTTTATGAAAACAGGATCGATTGGAGTATATACAGTTTTAGGCTTATAAGCTGCATTTGGAAAAATATAGCTGTAGGTTGGAGCCTTTACTCTGGGATCCTCCAGAGTTGGTTGTATATCGATTTTTACGGATTCCGCTACATCGGGTTTATACTTGGTATTTACCGTTACATCTGCTAGTGTCGAATCTATTGCTGTATTTTGAGCTGCTGCTGCTGTAGCAAAAAATAGCAGGAACAAGTTGGCTATGTATTTCAATGGAATGTAGTTCAATGGAATGTAGTTCAATGTTAAATAATTTAACGAAGTTACGTGTACTCTAGTACATCAAATTGCTGTATTTTCATTTTATATCAACACCTTTTCCAATAGTTGTGAAGTAGGTTGGTTTAGTATATATTTGGTCAAATTAGTTTAGATAATAATAATGTCAAAGAAAGAAAACGATAGTAAGTTGAAAGCCTTAAAGATGACCATCGATAAGCTCGAGAAGTCTTATGGTAAAGGGGTAGTCATGAGAATGGATGATGAAAATATTGTAAAGATAGATTCTATATCTACGGGTTCTCTTGGTTTAGATATAGGTTTAGGCATTGGTGGTTTCCCAAAAGGAAGAGTAGTAGAAATATATGGGCCGGAGTCATCTGGTAAGACCACTCTTGCCATGCATTGTATTGCAGAAGCTCAGAAAAAAGGTGGTATGTGTGCGTTTATAGATGCAGAACACGCATTTGATAAATTTTATGGAGAAAAAATAGGTATTAATACAAACGAACTTCTAATATCTCAACCGGATGATGGAGAGCAAGCATTAGAAATAGCAGATAATTTGATTCGTTCGGGTGCTATTGATGTTATCGTAATTGATTCTGTTGCTGCTTTGGTACCACGTGCCGAGTTAGAAGGAGATATGGGAGATTCTAAAATGGGTCTTCACGCTAGGTTAATGTCTCAAGCTTTACGCAAGCTTACAGGTACGATCAACAAAACGGGTTGTATCTGTATTTTCATTAACCAACTTCGTGAGAAAATAGGTGTTATGTTTGGCAATCCTGAAACTACCACAGGTGGTAACGCTCTTAAGTTTTACGCTTCTGTGCGTATAGATATACGTAGAATTGGAAGTATTAAGGATGGTGTAGATATCATTGGAAACAGAGTGAAAGTAAAGGTTGCTAAGAATAAGGTAGCTCCTCCGTTCCGTGTAGTAGAGTTTGATATTATGTATGGTCAAGGTATCTCAAAAGTAGGAGAGGTGATAGACCTAGGTGTAGAAAATAATGTGATACAAAAAAGTGGCAGCTGGTTTAGCTACGGCGAGACTAGACTAGGGCAAGGTAGAGACTCCGTAAAGCAGATATTACTAGACAATCCTGAAATGATGGATGAAATGGAAGCGAAGATATTTGATATTATTAATGGTGTAGATATTGCTGAAGTAGAACAAGCAGCCGCTGAGTAAAGCGTCGGATTCATACAAATTAGAAAACGGCTCTATTGCATTTGCATTAGAGCCATTTTTAGTCTACGTCTTTTTGCTTAGAATGCGATACCAACTTGTATGGAGATATTGGAATTAATAGCTCGACTAAGAAAATTATCGCAATTGGCGTCATCGCATCTGAACTGAGGAGATACAAATATGCCGCTACTTCCTTCCACAAAAATGGAGAAGTCATTCTTAATAGGATTAGGATGAAATGATATACGCATTATTGGGCTTATACTGCCACCTATAGCTTTATCTGTTGTAATGGAGTCGAGTATTTTATCAAATCGTTCTTCTTGGCGAGATAAGAAATGAGCTCCTAGCCTTACACCACCGGATACGGTATAGTGTTCATTGGCTAAATTTCTATGCTTTATGATATATAGACCTAGGCTGTTGATATTATATGTTTTACGAATATTGCTATTCACCACAGAGTCAATACCACCACAACGATTGTACCAATCATCATTTACCAAAGAATCGCAATAGCGAAAATTTGCACTCCCATTTATTTTCTTTTTTAGGGTTGAGCTATATTGTAACCCCCAAGATACTTTGTTTTCAAATTGCCAAGCGATAGATAGGGTAGTGACTAGTTGTGAAGAAAATACAGCTTCAGATGTACTCGTTAAACCCGATTGTAAACCAAACCTTACTTGTGCGTTGGACGACGCAAAAGACAGTAGTACGACAAGAATAACCGGAAACCTCATACAACTTATCAGTGGTTATCTTTTACCTAGGTAGTTACCCTTATACTTGCGATAAGGTGCGGCTATGTACATCATTAGCAATCTACTCAACCTAAATGATAAGGTAGAAGTGAGGAGGGTAAAGGCAATCACCGAGCCAATGTACCAGCCTAAGTGTACATCATCATCGTATGTAAAGAAGAAAAATCCAATCACAATAAATGATGCAACACTATATACATAGCTAAAGTACATTGCTCCCCAGAAAAACCCTGGTTCACTTTCAAACTTAACTTGGCAAGATGGGCAGTTAGCATTCATCTCTCTAAAATTTCTGATATTCGTCCCTTTGTGTGTAAAAACACTGCCTTCTCTACACTGGGGACATTTACCTTTTGCAAAGGCAGAAAGAAATGACATGTTATTGTTTTCTCTTGTAGTACCAAGCACCGCCTATCACAGCAATGGCAAGGTAAGGAGTTGCCAGCAGGTATAGAATACCATCATTAAGCCCTCTTCCTTTTGAGTTCTCATCTTTCATTCCACTTTCAACAGAGGCTTTACACATAGGGCATTGAGCTTCTACGGTCAAACCTACGGTCATCACTAGAGTCAGTATAATAATTATCCGTTTCATCGTTTCAAAGATAGTCTTACTTGGGTAGAAAGAAGAAATTCTGAATATGTGCTGGGTTATTTTGTATCGCTTCTAACTTGCCATTTTGCAAAACCATAGTGGTGTATCCCATTTTTTCTAAATAAGTGAAGCAGTCCGTTCTATTCTGATTGTCCCACAGTTCGCAATATATTATTGGCTTGCATCTGCTCAAGAGTTCTTGTGCACCTAAGAATACTTCATATTCAAAATTTTCGACATCGATTTTGATGGCATCTATGTCCTTATCTGCCAATTCTGGCATGTCATCTAGTTTATAACAATCTGTTTCGAAAAAACTGCCATCATTGAATTCTTTCATCTTATCATCTACTACGTGAGACAAGCCTTGTTTCCTTACTCCGTTTACTATGGGTAGTACAAGTTGTATCTTTTTGTTCTCGTTTCCTAGAGCATTGGTAAGGAGGGTTAGGTTATCAAGTTTATAACGATTTTTTACTTTTTGTACCACGTTATAGTTGTTGGGCATTGGTTCAAATGCAATAGTCTCTTTAGTTCGTTTGGCAAGATAGTAGCTCATAAGGCCAAGATTGGCCCCAATGTCCAAAACCACACTGTCCTTTTTTATAAGACTCAAGAAATGAAAAAAATCATTTTCATTTTTATCACTACGCAGTGTTTTCAATTTGTACAACGTAAAGTACCATAAGTAGGCATCGTAGCCAAAAAGGCGTTGCAGAGTACGTTGTATAAAAGCCTTCAACGGTTGTTTAGAAAGAGTAGTAAGGAGAGATCATAAGATAGACAACCACACCTGTAATAGCTACGTAGAGCCATATAGGAAAGGTGAAACGAACTATTCTTCTATGTTTGTCAATCTTCTCATTAAGTGCGTACCAAAATGAAAGTAATATCAAAGGAAGAACTCCAGCTGCTAATATGATGTGTGAAATAAGTATGAAATAGTAGATGTATCGTAGGGATCCTTCTCCGCCAAATGTAGTTTCTGGTACAAAGAAGTGATAAATTACATAGCTTATCAGAAACAGAGCAGACAAGCCAAATGCGGTAAGGTTTAAAACCTTATGCTTAGCAACCTTCTTTGCCTTGATAGCTCTAAGAGACAGTATCAATAATACAGCACATGTACCGTTGATAATAGCATGTAAAAGAGGTAGTCTGTAAATGAAATCTGGAAATTCTAAGGGTGGATTGAGCACTCGTTTGTTGAGTAGCACAACCACTACAAACACTACAATGGAAACTACCATTGCTATTTTAAAAAATAACTTGTCGCTTATTTTACTCATCTTCTTTTATTGCTGATTGGTCTTTATATGTTTTCAATAAGAAACGTGCGTCTACTATCATTTCCATTACTTCACTGAAATTCATACCATTATAGATACCCCTTACTTGAAAATTTCTATCTATCAACATGATCTTTTCGCTATGAATAAAATCATTGGTGTCTGGCACTTCTTGTATAACCGCTTTATAACTATCTCGGGCTAAGTGATATATGGTGCTCTTCTTGCCTGTAAGAAATTTCCATTGATTGTCGTCAACTTCAAACTTATCTGCATATGCTCTAAGTACAGCTGTAGAGTCATTGTAAGGATCTACAGTATGCGAAAGGAAGAGTACATCTGAGCTGTTTTCAAGTTTCTGACTTGCTATTTTCATATGCCCATTTATAATGGGACATACATCTGGACAAGACGCAAAAAAGAAATTACTGATCAATATTCTATCGCCTATACTATCTCTGGTAAATGTTTTTCCATTTTGATCTATTAATGAAAATTCATCAACAGAGTAAGGTACAGAAATACCCATTTCGTCTGTGGTATATATAGGAAGTTCTTTATACCCAAATACCGATTTTTTAAGGAGTACGCCAAACAACACTGGAAGACCTAGAATTAGACCGATAACAGACACTACTAATACTCTTCGGCCAGTGGATTGTTTCATATATGTGTAAGGATTAAAGCCCTAAAATGTTCCCCAAAAGTTTCCTTCATACATCATCCAGTAGAGGAAGAATATGACAAAAGCCATCGGTAATATAATCATGTAGCCCAATTTTTTGTGCTCGTGCTTCATGTGCATAAAAGTACCTACGATAAACCAAGCTTTTATTATACCCATGAGGATAAAGAATATGTTTCTACTAATGCTTGGTGGCCAGATAAAATAAGCCACAACATCGGCAACAGTTAGAAAGGAGAGTATCCAGAATTTTTTCCAAATATCTGATGTGCCATGGCTATGGGCTTTGGGTACCCATACGGTTGGATCGTAATTTACCTCGTCGTGTATATCTACCTTTTGGTTTGTTTGAGAAGACATGTTTTGTTAATTTCTTAAAGTGTGAATAGTAATAAAACGATATTTAGATTAAGTAAAAGAAAGTGAAAACAAATACCCATACTAAATCTACAAAGTGCCAATACAGTCCTACTTTCTCTACCATTTCATAATGACCTCTGTTTGCGTACGTACCTTTAAGGTTATTTATGTAAACAATAATATTAAGGACTACTCCTGAAAATACGTGAAAACCGTGAAATCCTGTGACACCAAAGAAGAGTGCAGCAAAGGCTGGTGGACCGTAAGGATTTGCCCACATTCGGGCACCTGCGTTTATGAAATTTGTCCACTCCCAAGCTTGACAACCCAAGAACATAAAACCACCAATAATAGTTAATAGCATCCACTTGGATACCGCTTTTTGATCTCCGCGTTGACCTGCCTCAACACCAAGTACCATTGTGACACTGCTCAGTATGAGAATAAGCGTCATTAAACTCACAAATATGAGTGGTAAGTGAAGACCGTGTGCAAATGGAAAGTGATTAAATACTAGATCTGGTGATGGCCATTGGAATTCATTGAAAATACCTAAGTCTCTAAGAGCAGGGATGAAATGTTCTCCGTGATGAGCATCAACTCCTGGTGCCGCAAATTGTTCTTGCACATTTTGAGCAAAGCCTAATTCAAGGCTTTCTATTTGAGCTAACTCTGTAGACGGATAACTATAGCGTAAAGCTCCATATCCGATAAGAAGTGAAGAAAAAGTGAAAGCATCTGATAGTAGGAATACCCACATCATAAGCTTTCCGTAACTTACATTGAAGGGTGAGTTTCCTCCGCCCCAAGTGCTTGCTTTTGAAATTGTTTGTGTTGACATTTGTTAGAAATCGGGTGCAAAATATAAAAACATATACAAATAGACCCACAATAGGCCGATAAAGTGCCAATAAGTATTGCACATGCTTATTTGTAGGGTATCTTTCTTATGAACTTTTGATTTGTACGTGCGTACAAGCATGATTATAAGGTAGATAATGCCAGCCAAGATATGGGCTAAGTGTATTGCGGCTATGGCAATGAGGAAAGACGCAGAAACTCTATCTCCTTGTTTTGGGTTTACAAAATGAAGACCATCTCCAGCCATTACAACCCATCCCCAATATTGTGTCACTATGAATCCAATACCGAGAATAATAGTAAGCCCCAATCCTATTTTCACACCATTAATCTCATCATTCTTTGCAGACCGAAATGCATATAGCATGGTAAGACTACTGAGTAATATTACAATAGTTGAATATAGAAAGATAGAAGGCAGCTCAAAATCAAACCAATTTCCATCACCTTTTCGCACGATATATGCACTGGTAAGGCCAGAGAATAACATCAATATCCCAAGCAATAAGAGCCATAAACTAAACTTCTTTGGGTGAACTCTTCCTGCGTATTCTATTTCTTTTGCCATAATTATTATATCTTGTCTATTAGTAACACTACCAAGACAAAAGGGTTGTATAAAATAGAGGCAAACATTAAAGTTTTTGCATCTTTTATTGAAAGTGATCGGTATAACTTGACAGCCATATAGGTGAGGACTAATGAACCTATTGTTAGCAAGATCACACTAGACATTCCGCTCATGTTTATCATATAAGGGAGTACACTGATAGGTATTAGTAAGGCTGAAGCGATAACTATTATAATGGCTGTAGATTTAGATCTTCCAGATTTTAAAGGAAGTAATCGGTAGCCTGCTTTCTTGTAGTCATCGTCTAGTACCCAGGCTATTGCCCAAAAATGTGGAAATTGCCATACAAATTGTATAAGGAACAATATACCTGCAGCAGCAGAAAATCTACCTGTAGCTGCTACCCAACCTAATAGTGGAGGTATAGCTCCTGGTATAGCTCCTATGTATACAGCTATGCTAGAATATCTCTTGAGTGGTGTGTAGATGAAAGCATAACTAATAAGCGATGCAATACCTAGGATGGCTGCATAGGCATTAAGATAGTGCCCAAGCAAGTACAGGCCAATGATACCCGTAATGCCACAAAATACAGCGGCCTCCCCAACACCCATTCTATTCTGAGCAAGAGGTCTGTTCTCTGTGCGAGTCATGAGTATATCAAAGTCTTTTTCAATAATTTGATTCAACCCATTGGATGAGGCTACTACAAGAAAACCACCAACAGTTAGAGCATATAATTCAGTCCAACTGAGTGTACCTGAATAACCTATTAGGTAACCAAAAATAGAAGACAAAACCACAGTAAAAGTCAGCCTAAACTTTATCAGTAGGCTGTAGTCTTGTAACTTGGCTTTGATGCCCAATTGTTCAGTTTTTATACTGGCTGATTTCAAGTGATTTTATGCTTTTTTACGTTGCTGTAAATAGGAAGTACAAATATAGAATTGTAGCACGAATATACCTGCACCTAAAGTTATATGGAACAGTTTTGAAATAGATTCTGTAGACTCCAATAGTGCCATTGGACCCCATAGTATTTGTCCAATGCACATGAACATAATCCAGCGTGAATGCTGGCTTATAAATGTACCTTTTTGTGCCGTAATAAACTGGTATATACTTACAACAAGTACGATAGCTCCATAAGCTGCGTGCCATTGTACGGTAGGATACAATCCGTCTATTTTAGCTGCCATCGTTCCTAGCTTAGGTAGTAAATCATAGAGTTCCCGAACTTCTGCTCCTAGGATTACTTGAATTGTACTGAGGGTCATCATTAGTAGTCCCACCTGCTTCGTTTTTCTGTCTACAGTGTCATACACATACATAAGTGCATATCTGCGTGCCAATAGGAAAAAACAAATACTCGCAAAAGCGGCTATGAAATGTATCGTGACAATACTTCCAATCAAATTACTATGAACCACTATGGCACCGAGTAGTGCATTTATGAAGACAAAGATGAAACCAGCTAGCGTATACCACAATACGATTGGATTTGATCTAACGTATTTTAGACTCACAAGAAAACAGATGAATACAACAATGCCAGTAAGGGCACCCAACAGTCTGTTGATGTATTCAATGTAGGCTTTTACTACATTAAATTGATGCGAATGTTCTATTTGCGTGTCATTTCTGATTGCGTCTGCCTTTTCGTCAAAACCAATAAGATCCAATAGTGCTGTAAAACGCTCGGTTTTCTTTAGACGTTGATCTTTGAAATAAGCTTCATAATCTGCAGGTAATTCATTCTCAGAAATAGGAGGGACGTACTCTCCAAAGCACTTTGGCCAATCCGGACAACCCATACCGCTTCCCGTACTCCGGACCAATCCTCCTATGACAAAAAGCATAAAGATAAGGAAGGTAGAGAGCCAGTTGAGTTTGAGGTATGATATATTTTTCATGTTTTAAATTCTATGGCAAAAAAAAAGCCGTCTCGCTATGAAGACGAGACGGCTTTTGATGTCACACTAATTAGACTGTGCGTGGTATAAACCAATTCTTTATTAGGGTAAAGAAATTTACCGTTTCATTTACAGGCTCATCTTCAGCAGAAGGAGTAAGTTTGGTTTCCGTCTCGAAGAGTTCTATTTCGTGATCTTCGTCTGGAATATTTTGCATTTTAAAATCCTCTTCATAAGCTGGGTTACTGTAGTCATAAGCCCATCTGTATACCGTAGGGATTTCTCCTGGCCAGTTTCCATGTATGCGTTCTACAGGTGTAGTCCATTCTAGTGTATTTGCTTCCCATGGATTTTGAGATGCTTTTTTACCGATGAATATACTCGAGAAGAAATTATATATGAATACTATCTGTGCAAGGCCACCAAGGATGGCAGCCATGGTCATTAGTACGTTTACATCTGCCCATACTCCGTATTCTGGTAAGAGTGTGAATGCGTAGTATCTACGTGGAACACCTGCTAGTCCGATAAAGTGCATAGGGAAGAATACCAAGTAAGCAGATATAAATGTGAGCCAGAAGTGAATATAACCCAAAGGCTTATTCATTAATCGCCCAAACATTTTTGGGAACCAATGATAGATACCTGCGAGCATACCAAATATAGCTGCACAACCCATTACAATGTGGAAGTGACCTACAACAAAGTACGTATCATGTAATTGGATATCTAGTGTAGCATTACCTAAGAAGATACCTGTTAGACCTCCAGAGATAAAAAACGATACCAATCCAATGGCAAACATCATAGCGTTTGTGAATCGGATATTTCCTCTCCAAAGTGTAGCTAGGTAGTTAAATGTCTTTACGGCAGAAGGAACCGCTATAATTAAGGTAGTTACCAAGAATACGGCACCCAGTAATGGATTCATACCAGTGATAAACATATGGTGTCCCCAAACGATAAACGAAAGGAATGCTATACCAAGTAAGGATATAACCATAGCTGTGTAACCAAATATGGGTTTACGTGAGTTAATAGCAATAACCTCTGATGTGATACCCAATGCTGGCATAATGATAATATATACCTCTGGATGACCCAGGAACCAAAATAAATGCTGGAACAATACTGGACTACCCCCTGTGTGCTCTAATGCACCAGCAGAACCAAGATAAATATCCGATAAGTAGAAACTTGTTCCAAATCCTCTATCAAATAAAAGTAACAATCCTCCTCCTAATAGTACCGGGAAAGACAACAGTCCAAGAACAGCCGTAAGGAATAAAGCCCATACAGTAAGAGGTAGTCTTGTCATAGACATACCTTTTGTTCTCATATTAAGTACTGTGCTGATATAGTTGATACCACCCAGTAGTGATGATGCAATAAATAAAATTATGGCAGAAAGCCATAATGTCATTCCCATTCCGGAACCCGGCATCGCTTTGGGTAGTGCACTCAATGGTGGGTATATTGTCCATCCACCAGAGGCTGGTCCCGTTTCTACAAACAATGAAGAAAGCAGAACAATACTACTTAAGAGGAAGAACCAGTAAGACAGCATATTCATAAATGGAGATGCCATATCTCTAGCACCTATCTGTAAGGGTAGGAGTAAGTTAGCAAAAGTGCCACTTAGACCTGCAGTAAGCACATAAAATACCATGATAGTGCCGTGCATAGTAACTAAGGCCATATAATATCCTGCATCAAGTTTGCCATCTGGAGCCCATTTGCTGCCAAACAACCACTCTAATATAGGGAAAGATGTATCTGGGTAAGCTAATTGGAGACGGAAAGCGATTGACATCCCCATTCCAATTAAACCCATTATAATACCTGTAATCAAAAATTGCTTCGAGATCATCTTATGATCCATACTGAAGACATACTTCGATAGGAAGCTTTCTTCGTGGTGGTGATGATCGTCGGTGTGTGCGTGTGCTACTGCTGTACTCATTTTGTTAATTTTATTCTGTAAATTAATTTAATGCTACTGTTTCAGTACCTTCCTCAGTACTTTCTGTTTCCGCGTTTTCGGTTTCTTCTTTCTTAACAAACAAACCTGCTTGTTCGTTCATCCATTTATCATAAGAAATTTGATCTTCTACTACAACCTTCATTTTCATGTTGAAGTGAGCGTTGCCACATATCTTGTTGCATACGAGATAGTAGTCAAATTCTGGATCGCCTTTTATTAATCTCATGTCCTCAGTACTTTTTATAGGTCTGAAGGTGAACTCGGTAGGTAAACCGGGTACAACATTCATTTGAGTACGGAAGTAAGGTAGGTAAGCCGAGTGTATTACATCTCTCGCTCTGAATTTGAATGTGATTAACTCATCCTTTACTAGGTGTATTTCACCAACTACCTGATCATCGTCTCCTTTTCCAGTGAACATACTACCTTCTTCAACCTTGAGAGCTCCTTTCAAACGTTCAATTTGTGTGTTTCTGGCACGTATAGTCAATCGCAAATCATCTTCCTTATCGCCAGAAGTATATTCGGCTATTTTTCTAAGACGAGCATCTCTGTCGTCGCCTACCAGTCCACCTAGTGTAGATTTAAGCTTAGCTAGCTCATGCGGTAACCTGTCAATTGCCTCTTGGGTTGATACTATATCTTGTCCGAGCTCAGTAATTAGTCCCGTTGCGTGCTCTTTATTGGCCACACCCAATGGGTTCATGCCGTTGATGAGGTTGTAGTTGGCTGTACCTAGTTCACCATCAGCACCAGGATACCTTGCGTTCCATCCAAACTGGTAAGCAAACACTTCAATTTTTTTGGTATTTTCTCCTGCGTTACTTCTCAATATTTGGTTCCACATTTTGAAACCGCCAGAAACCAATACTGCAAGTACTATGGCTGGTATAATCGTCCACACATACTCCAAATTATTGTTGTGAGAAAGAAAGTATGCTTTTCTACCTGGCTTTTGCCTGTATTTGAATGAAAAGTAAAACAGCAAAAACTGCGTAACAAAGAACACTGGTAGTGTTGCTGCAAATGTCCATTGCATCATTTTATCCAGCTCTATACCGTGCTCAGATGCAGACTCAGGTAATAAAAATTGCTTGTGAACACTGTACTCATACAAGACAAGTCCGAAGAAACCTACTAAGAATACAAGCATCATGTAGGCATTAATATTATTCCAATTAATTATTGCTTTGCCGGTAACATTGGATATCAGTTCTAGTATGCCGAAAATCATAAGGATAATTATGAATATCAAAAGACTCATTATAACGATTGCCCAGTTGATGTTGTTGAAGAGTGAATCTGGAATAGGCTCAGGATCTGGTAGCGATACAGGACCCTGGCCACCTTCAGTGGGGCCATCACCATCGTTGTCTATCCACATGAGTATTGAGTTTATATCGTCATCACTTAGGTTTTCAAAAATATTCATAGCTGCACCATTATACTCATCGTATATTGCGTTTGCTCTGGCATCTCCAGACTTAATTAATTTTTGATTGTTTTTTATCCAAGCATTCAACCATTCATAATCTTGATCATACTTGTCGATAACTCCTGCTAAAGCAGGACCTACTACTTTACCTTTCAGTGCGTGGCAAGATGCACAGTTGGCGGCAAAAAGTGTACTTCCTTTTTCAATTAGCTCGTCTGTACCTTCAACACCGTTAATGGGTCTTGTTAAGACATTTTTGTAGGCAAAAGACTGCTGAACGAAGAATAATCCTAGAACTAGGAATAACCATTTCGATTGTTGTTTGAATTTTTTGGACATCTATACTCTGTTTTATTGAGTTCAATTTTGGTGAGGCAAAAATACCTTTTCTCGCACATTATTATAACACACAGAACACAAATAATACACATTCTAAAAACTTTTTAGACTGTATATAAATAGATTTTAAAATGAAGCGTTTATAAACACAAAAAGAGGGTAAAACCCTCTTTTTGAAACCAAAAACTAAATATGAAGTATTGCGACTGCTTATTTACATTCAAACAGTAATAATAATCAATGTGCAAATTAAATGGCTATTTAATTGACTGTTTGTCACGGTATGGTCATTTCGCGTTTGAGTCGTTCAACTATACCATTGTTGCGACTAAAGTAGGCTTGTGTAAATTTCTTCGTATTGTTCCAACAGTTTTGGGGTCTTAAAAATTGCTAAACGCTCTGTTATTTTACGTTCCAATTCGAGTCTATTCGTGGGCTCAAGTAAGGTTTTGAGTGCTAAGGATATGCTTGTGATCTCTGTAGGGTCAAAGTATATAGCAGCGTTGCCTCCTACTTCTGGCATACTGCTGATATTAGAGGTAGCTACGGTCTTGCCAAACGAAAAAGCTTCTAAAATAGGAATGCCAAAACCCTCAAATACGGAAGGATACACACAGAAAAGTGCATTGCGAAACAGTACACTCAATTCTTTGGCTTCTACATTTCGTCTTAGAACAATCCTTGGATTACCACTTGCGAGGTTTTGAACTTCTTTAAATGCGTCTCCACTATGACCAGCAATAATCAACTTAGTAGTACAATTCTCTAGTGTGTTATAGGCTTTTACCAAGCGGGGGATATTCTTACGTTGACTAAAACCACTCACACACAACATGTAATCTCCATTGACATTTGACGTATCACTGGCAAAGTTTTTGGCTTGTAAACTTAGAGGAATTACTGCTATTTTATCGGCTAAAGTACCATAGAACGTAATAATATCTTCCTTCGTTTGCTCACTGGGTGTTATTATCTTAGCAGCGTGTTTCTGGGCATAGTATAGTTTCTTGTTGTATACAATACGATCTATTACTCCGTAATTTTCTGGATATCGCTTATTAATAAGATCATGTATCGTTACAACAGCTTTTATGTTGGTTTTGTGTATCCCAAAAGGGATCTCATTGCTCACTCCATGAAAAATATCAATTTTATCCCTCTCGAGTTTAGAGCAAACAAATTTAGAACGCCAGAGACTCGGAGTTGCCTTGCCAATCCCCTTAGGATAGTGGAGTGGAAGGTCTACCTTTTGAGAAACTTCTTTAGGCTGATAGAGGTGATAATCAAACTTCTGACGCTGTGCAAGACCGTCAACTAGCCATCGTGCATAGTTTCCAAGTCCACTGTTATTATTAAAATAGCGTTTTGCATCAAAGCCAATTTTCATAGTATTTACACCGCTACTTGAAAATCACGGAGTACATCGTTTAGTGATGTCTTCTTATCTGTAGATGCCTTACGTGTGCCAATAATAAGAGCACAATTTACTCCATAATTCCCAGCTGCAAATTCTTTTTGGATACTGCCTGGTATTACGACGCTTCTGGCTGGTACTCTTCCTTTGTATTCGATTGGTTCTGATCCTGATACATCGATAATTTTAGTACTCATGGTGAGCGTAACTCCAGCACCAATTACTGCTTCACTTTCTATGTGTACGCCTTCTACTATAATGCACCTGCTGCCAATGAAGCAATTGTCTTCTATGATAACGGGTGCTGCTTGCACAGGTTCCAATACTCCGCCAATTCCTACTCCACCACTCAGGTGAACATTTTTGCCTATTTGGGCACAACTTCCAACGGTGGCCCAAGTATCTACCATGGTTCCGCTGTCTACAAATGCACCAATATTTACATAGCTAGGCATCATAACTACTCCGCGGGCGATGTGAGATCCGTAGCGGGCCACGGCATGGGGGACTACGCGTATACCTTGTGCTGCATAGTCTTTCTTGAGAGCCATTTTATCATGAAACTCAAATGGGCCAACTTCTATGGTCTCCATTTTTTGTATCGGAAAGTAAAGGATAACTGCTTTTTTCACCCAATCATTTACTCGCCATCCCTCGACTGTAGGTTCGGCACATCTCAATCTGCCTTTATCTATATCTTCAATTGCTGCTCGTATGGCGTCTTGAGTTTCTGAAAGCTCCAGTAGTGATCTGTCATCCCAAGCGGCTAGTATTATTTCCTTCTGCATACTCCTATGTGATTGACCGCGAAGATATTGATAAATAGTAAAAAGAGGGGAAGGCTTAGGAAAAAATATAATGGTGTAGTTAAGAAAGGATAATACTCATTTTACCATCAACCTCTTCGTAAGATATATGTTCTTTTACGGTGGTGGCGAGGGAAATACCGACAAAATCGGCCTGTATAGGGAAAGTGTGGTGATCTCTATTCGCCAATACAGCTGTCTTCACTGTCTTGGGATTGTGATTTAATATTTCTTTAAGTGCAGCAGCCATGGTTCTTCCGGAGTTGAGAACATCATCTACTAGAATAACCGCTTTATTGGTTACTAATTCGCTTTTTTCTAAGGTAATCTCAGAAGCAAGTGCTTTTGTTTTGTCAAGATAAATAGGAGTAAGTTCTATGTGTATCTCTCCATATTTATCCAGTCTATTCTTTATCTTACCTGCTACGTCAAATCCTCTATCAGCTAAACCTACCAAAAGTATAGTTTTCACTCCATAGTGTTGCTCAAGTATTTGCCAAGCAATACGGTCTAGCTTTAGTGATATCTCTTCATGGTTTAAAATAAGTGATTTTTCCATACCTTATATTTTGAACGGCACTATACCTGATTCTCTGATGCCCAATATAGTGTGGTGTATGTCCATGGCCTGATTGATAAGCGAATTTACACCGTCGTTGTAAATAACCCAGTCTGCTCTGCTCATTCGCTCGCGATCTGTAGTCTGATTTTGTATTCTTTTTAGTATATCTTCCCGTTTTACATGATCCCGTTTAATAATACGATCAATTCGTGTTTCTATTGGGCAGGTTACTACCATTATTCTGTGAAGAGATTTATAACTGTCTGTTTCAAACAGGAGTGCAGCTTCTTTAATGGAGTAGGGTTCTTCTTTGTGATCTATAGTCCACAGCTCGTAATCATTTTTTACGGCAGGATGTACAATGCTATTCAGGACTCTAAGTTGTTCGTCATTATTGAATACAACCTTCGCCAAGTATTCACGGTTTAAATCATCCTTCCGGGTATAGCTGTCCCAACCAAAGTTCTCAGTTATTGCTTTTTTTAGTTCTGGATCATTTTTCATGAGCCACTTTGCTCTTGCATCCGCGTCGTATATAGGTATACCTAACTGACCAAAAATCTTACAGATCGTAGATTTTCCAGCACCCATTCCGCCTGTAATACCAATTCTGAGATGCTGCATTTTTGTTCCTTTGTTAATCTTCTTTAGGATTGGTTTCAAGCAGTGCAGATGCCTCCATATTTATGGCGGCTCTATTTATTTTTAACTTACTTCCTCCTCCGGTGTCTATAACGCAGGTGAGGTCTTTTAGTTCTGTTATTTTTCCATGTATGCCACCAGTGGTAACTACTTTGTCTCCTTTTTTAAGGTCAGTTAAAAACTGCTGAAGTTTTTTCTTTTTCTTATTGTTCGGGATGTAAATAAAGAAGATAAAAACAACTGCTAAGCCAGCGTATATAAAAATTAAATTAGTCTCCATTTATTGCTCTTTTTTCTTTACGAATACTTTTATCTGTAGAATAGTCTTTACTGGGTTTGTATTCGCTAAGATGGTGATATCCTTATTCACCATATCGCTTTTACCTGCACTATTAAATTCTACTTTTATTTCACCTTTTTCTCCAGGGGCAATTGGCTCTTTAGGCCAGTTTGGAATAGTACATCCACAACTAGCTGTGGCACTGCTTATTACTAAGTCGCTTTTGCCATCATTTACAAATTTGAACGTGTGCTCTACCCGTTCTCCTTCTGTGATAGTTCCAAAATCCCATTGTGATTGGCTAAAAGACATTTTAGGCTCATTGGTATTGTTATTGTCTGTTTCTAGTACTGCGGTGTCCAAGCTGTTTACTTCTTTAGGTCCATTGTCACAAGCAGTAAATAGTGCTACTAAGACTAGGAGTGTAATTATGTTTTTCATGCTTTAAGTTTGTTTATTGTTATTGTGTTGTGTTTAGGATGCAAATTTAAACGATAAGTACTTATCCAATTAATCCTCGACCTTTTTTCTGTATGATATTTTGTTCTGTCCAGTCTTTTAGTATTCTATCCAGTGTACCGTTTAGAAATTTACTGCTCTTTGGTGTACTGTACATTTTTGCGATTTCAATGTACTCATTCAGTGTCACTTTCACGGGTATCATTGGCATGTATTTAAATTCTAACAAAGCCATGGTTATGAGCATATAGTCTATTTTAGTAATACGTTCACTATCCCATCCTGGTGTGTATTTGCTTATACTTTCGTCTATTTCTATTTTGTGAGCAAAATATACTTCAACCAACTCATCGGCCATTTGTAGATCCTCTCGTTCATTTTTAAAAAGTGCAGGAATACGTACTTCTTTGGCTTCATCGAAATGATCCATTACTTTTTCTATACTTTTGAGTATAGGAATTTTCTCGTCATACCAATAGATATTTTTATCTTCCATGAGTTGTTCAAACTCAACCGATTCTAAGAGCAAATACGTGTAAAACGATCTGCTAAAATCAGCGTATGTAGCATCATCTAGGGGCAATGCCATGGCAAGTTTATAAAAGTCTGTTTCTTTTATGTCTTTGTACATCACAAAAACAGTGTCCTTGTCTACAAGCCAATCTATCGTAGGTCTTTGCGCATAGGTGTTCATCTCATTGTTATCGAGGAGTGTTTCTACGAAAGTGTTTTTGGTAATGAGATCAAAATTTTTGATGTCATCTTCTGAAGTTGTGAACTTAAAGTCCGTGGGATTATGCTCTGTTTCTATAAAATGAGCGAAGGCTGATAAGAAATTTAAAACAGCTAAGAGGTTGTTCCCCATACCGTGCATTGATTTTTTTACATTTTGAGCAATCACGGAGGGACTACTGTTTTCTTGTCCAAATTCACCAAAGAGAGCTTGGAACGTTTTAATGCGTATTAATCTTCTATTTAACATCGAATAATTTCAAAGAATTTATGGGACAAACCTACATTATTTTAGTAGCTATTAGACTACTTTTTCACACTATTTTATTTTTTCAAATACATGAATTTCAAACTCCTTATTATTCAGGGTTATAATAGGTATTGCAGGTACTATACTGTATATCTTATTCCAGCTAGGATCGGTTTCTAGCGATTCTAGAGAGGTGCCGCTCTCATGTGGGCCAAAATGACCGTCCCAAATAAGAATATCTCCCTCTCGGGTATACTGTAAGCTACTCGCCCAAAAGTCTAAATGTTCTTTTTGGTCGTATGGATTTATATCTGCGAGTATAGAGAAATAGGGGTACAGATATATTTTTCTTCTTGCTTGAAAATCATGTGTTTCGTACCACACAGCTAGTTTCAGATATTCAGCTTGTTCGGCAGATATTTGCATCGGATACTTATAGGAGTAGTACCTGTACGGCACATAAAATGTATTGATTACCAAAAACAGCAAGGTAAACTGCCTTACTATTTTGGCTCTAGCTCCTATGTAAGTATCATTATTCTTAAACAAATAGTTGAACCCATAGACCATGAGAATAGATGCCAGTGGTGCTATTACCACCATTACACGTACATAACCACAACTTCCCATTTTGCCAAACCACCATATGCCAACGTGGCTGCCAAAATAGAGTGCAAAACAGAGAAGGATAAGTCCAATACCCATATCTGTTTTCCAACCCTTAGTAATGGAGCGAATCGCATAAAAAATGCCACCCAACGCAGCAAGTAATGAGGCGATCAATCCAAATGTGTAGTGTCCTGCATAAAAATAATGAAATAGGCCACCGCTACCACATATGTTTCTTCCTGACAGTTCAAAGTTGATATACGGATTGGAAGTGATAACCCAAAAGGCTTCGCCCTCTATTGCCCACCCAAGTATATTAAAAACTAGACTACCTACAAATGCATAGGCCAGTGTTTGGTATCTCTTGTCTACTACGATTAGAAAAAAAGCAATGGCAAAGAGTATGATGAATCCCTCTGAGCGAGCAAATGGTAAGAGACCAGCAAGCACTGCTGATGCTACGTATTTCTTGTCGATGTATAAATATAACGTAAGTATGACCAATAGAGCACACAGTGGCTCGGTAATGGCTGAAATAGTATTGTCTAAAAAAATAGGAGAGGTGAGTGTAAAAATGTATCCCAGCCAAGCATACCGCAGGTTCAGTTTTTGAATAATTTTGTATACCAGAACGGAGCAACCCAATAAAGATAGCATATTGAGCAGTATAGCTCCTGGTATACCAAACTGAACAAATGGAGATGCTATTAGGTTGTAAATAGGCTTGCCCCATTGGTCTAAAAATAAGGAGGGATAAGACCACGAGTGTCTAGCAATAAGATAATGATTGTAAGAGTCCATTCCTCCTGAAATTCCAGGAGAGATGTAGGCTACATAGCTTATGAAGGAAAAAACGGCAATAGTCAGGATGGCTAGTGTTGGTACCTCCCGATTGCGATTTTTTATGTTCATTATAAATCAGTAAGTAGACTGCACATTAAGGATATCGTCTATACGTTTTTGAGCAATTAATGTTGCGGCTTTTTGCGTATGTATATTTTCCTCATCTGCAAGGTTAAAAATGTTCAAGGTAGTGTCGTAAATGTTTTCAGTATCTCTCATCGCATTTTCGCGATTGTAGCCTATTACTTCAGAGTAAACGTTTATTAAACCTCCGGCATTGATTAAGAAATCGGGTGCATATAGCAATCCTTTTTCTTTTATCATCACACCATGCTTTTCTTCTATAGCCAGTTGGTTGTTTGCGGCACCTGCTATTATGTCACAATTTAGTGCATTTATATTTTTAGTATTTAGAATAGCACCAAGTGCACATGGTGCAAAAATATCTACGTCTAATCCGTAGATATCATCTCCGCTCACCACAGTGGCACCATATTCAGCAACAGCATGCTTCAAACTACCCTCGTTTATATCCGATACTGTTGCTATGCCATCTTCTTTAGTTATTAGTTCTAGTAGGTGCATGCCTACTTTACCAATACCTTGTATGGCAATTTGTTTACCCTTCAAACTGTCAGACCCATAAGCCTTTTTAGCACTAGCTTTCATTCCTATGTACGTACCATATGCAGTTACTGGAGAAGGATCTCCGCCACCGCCCATACTCTCAGGTAAACCAGCTACACTATCTGTGCTCATTTTTACATACTCCATATCCTTGGTAGTAGTTCCTACATCCTCTGCAGTGATATATTTACCGTTCAGGTTTTCTATAAACCGACCAAATTTACGCATTAGTGCTTCAGACTTGTCTTTCTTGGCATCGCCAATTATTACGGCCTTCGCTCCCCCAAGATTTAATCCTGATATGGCTGCTTTGTATGTCATACCGCGAGATAGACGGAGTACATCATTTAGAGCTTCTGCCTCTGTGGCATAATTCCACATACGTGTACCACCAAGACCTGGTCCAAGCACTGTATTGTGAATGGCTATTATTGCTTTTAGACCAGTAGCATTATCGTTACAAAACACTATTTGCTCGTGATTTGTTGATTCTACTTGAGCAAATAGCCCGTCCTTAGTTTCGTAGGTTTCTTGGGATGTAACATTCATTGTAATTTGGTTTTATATAATGCTAGATTTGCTGCAAAAGTAAAATTAATTTTAACTTGTTAAATAACGAATATTGAAGTCTCTTTTCTCCTTACGCAAATACATACTACGTTACAAAAAATATATTTTACTCGGATTTATTTTTATCTTATTGTCCAATGTATTTGCGGTAGTGATACCTCCCATAGTGAGAGAAAGTGTAGATGGTGTAAAGCTTTTGGTAGATAAAGGCGAACTGCCGTCATTTGCTCAGGATTTGCCCGCTTTTTTTCAGACATCGTCAGGCCTGGCACTATTTGCAGGATTACTTGTTTTGGGTTTTGCTTTGCTCAAAGGACTTTGTATGTTCTTCATGCGGATGACTATTATCATCATGTCGAGGCACATAGAGTACGAGCAGAAAAACGATATTTTTAAGCATTATCAGAAATTAGGCCAAGGATTTTATGGTAAAAATTATACGGGTGACCTTATGAATAGGATAAGTGATGATGTGAGTAAGGTTCGCATGTTCACAGGGCCTGCTATCATGTATTCACTCAACCTTTCGTGTATGATTATCATGGTATTGAGCCTGATGTTCTACACCAATGCGGAAATTACACTCTATGTTCTTATTCCGCTTCCAATATTGGCTATTACCATCTATCTGGTAAGCGATGCTATGAATAAAAAAAGTGACAGGATTCAACGCAAGTTGTCCAATCTTACGTCGTACGCACAAGAGACCTTTGCCGGTATTCACGTTGTAAAATCCTATGCAGCAGAGGATGACTACACGCTTGATTTTGAATCAATAAATGAAGAGTACAAGGATGATAATATTGCTCTTGTAAAGATAAATGGAGTCTTTATGCCAGCGGTAATGGGTTTGGTAGGGTTGAGTATTCTCATAACCGTATACATGGGTGGCAATGCAGTTGTAGACGGTGCGTTTAGCATAGGAAATATTGTAGAGTTTATTATTTATGTAACCATGCTCACCTGGCCGGTTGCCAGTTTAGGATACGTCACCTCTCTAGTGCAACGTGGTGCTGCCTCACAAAAACGAATAGACGAGTTTATGAATGTAGAGCCTGATGAGGATAAAGGTAAAGAGTTAATTGCTAAATTGAGTAAGTCTATAGAATTCAATAACGTGTCATTCTGTTATCCAGAAACAGATGTATGGGTATTAAAAAATGTTTCGTTTGTTATAGAAGCCAACGAAAAATTTGGAATAATAGGTACTACAGGCAGTGGCAAGAGTACCATTGCTAAGCTATTAGTAGGTGTCTATAGACCTACTAAAGGAGCGATTATAGTAGATGGTCTTCCTATAGAGCAATACAATAGATCAAATCTTAACAAGCTATTTGGATACGTAGCTCAGGATGTTTTTTTGTTTTCAGAAACGTTAAGGGATAATATACTTTTCGGTAGTACAGATGCCACCGATGAGAAGAACTTGAAACGAGCCATAGCCTCTGCTTCTCTTGATATAGAAATAAATGGGTTTCCAAAAGGACTAGAAACCATATTAGGCGAGCGAGGAATTACGCTTAGTGGTGGGCAGAAACAACGTGCAGCTATAGCTAGAGCCCTCGTAAAGGATCCAGAAATATTGCTTATCGATGATGGACTATCTGCTGTAGATACTAAAACAGAAGTAGCTATAAAAAACAGTTTACACGGTTGGAATAAATCCCAAACATTTATAAATATCAGCCATAGAGTATCGTCTGTACAGGATTGTAAGTACATTTTATTTCTAGACCATGGTACTATTATAGAGCAAGGAAATCACACAGATATGATACGGCTAAAAGGATTATATGCAGACCTGTTTGACAAGCAAATGATGGTGGAAGACTAGGTGTCATATTTTACTTAAAGACGGGTTATTACTTTTTTTACTTTCTTTGTAAGATTAACATAAAACAAGCGAGTAGATGGGAGAGTCAAATTATGACAGAGAGGAAGTTTTCTCAAAGAAAGTAAGGGCAGGAAAAAGAACCTATTTCTTTGATGTAAAAACCACAATGAAGGACGATTTCTACATCACCATAACCGAGAGTAAGAAGCGGTATGAAGATGGAGGATACGTAAAACACAAATTATTTTTGTACAAAGAGGATTTTAATAAGTTTTCTGAAGCATTTGCCGAAACGGTTAATTACGTCAAGAGTGATTTGATGCCAGAATACGACTTTGATGAGTTTTCTCGTAAGGACGTAAACGACTCGCAATAGTAAAACTATACTTATTTCAGGATAGAAATTTATGCAAAAATCAATCTGGATTTTTGGGACAATTGCCGGCATATTATGTGCAGTGCTTGAATATCTCTTTTTTGGTGGTGAAGGTGGCAATGCCAACGTCATGTTCTTAGCCAAAATAGCTATACTGCTCATCTGTATTGTTGCTGGTCTTATTCTTATCCGAAAATTAATGGGAGGAGTCATTAGTATAGCCCGCACTATCATGAGCGGTGTGCTTATTTCCCTTGTACGTGCACTGGTTATGGTAATGGCCTTTGGGTTCTTATATTATCCAAATGGCAGTTTTTATAAAGCAAAAACACAAGAAGCTTGGGAACAAGCAGAGAAGAAAGTAGCCGTTGATGAAAAAATAAGACCTGCAGATAAACCAATGGAATTGGAAGTGATAAAAGAGCAAATTGCAGCATTGTACCGACCCCATGGATATACCATGATTACCATCGGAGGAAGTCTGATATCTGGTCTTATCATTGCCATACTTATGGCTGCTTTTATTGGTACCAATACCATGTATAATGAGCCAACAAAACAATAAATGGTAAAAATAGAAAGTAATAAGGCTACAATTCGTGTTTCTGCACAAGCGGTGTATGAATACTTGGCCGTTCCGCAAAACTACAAGATACTCATGCCCAGTAAAGTGAGAAGTTTTGAAGCTACAGCAGACTCTGCAACGTTAGAAATAGAAGGAATTGGTATAGTTGAGCTTGCCATAACAGAGCGTGTGTCTCCAACTAAAATAGTGATGCTTCCTCAAAATAAAGTACCCTTTAAGTTTGATATACAGTGGAGTATAGTAGCTCATGGCGAGCATACAGAAGTACAAGCGGTCATTAACGCAGACCTTAATTTTATGATGAAGATGATGGCCGAGGGGTTGCTCAAAGACTTCGTAAATGTACAAGTACATAAACTTACAGAACACCTAAAAAAGTGATAATTACGGCTCTCAAAAAACTTTGGACTATATATTTCTTTGTATGGTTTTTACTCCTGTTCCTGGTGCTGTATCCGGCTTTTTTTGTTCTCCTGTCACAAAAAAAATGGTACAGAAAGGCTCATGCTTTGAGAAGACTATGGGGCGATGTGCTCATGGCTATCACTGGTCTAAGAGGAAAGGTAGAGTATGAAGTACCTTTAGATAGAGGAGCTACGTATGTATTTACACCCAATCACTTCTCTTATTTTGATATAGTGAGTGTAAATACCCAAATGCCACATTTTTTTAGTTTCATGGCAAAGAAGGAACTAGCCAGTATTCCATTGTTCCGCATTTTCTTTAGGACGATAGACATGCCCGTGGACAGAAAAAATAAGGAAGGGGCAAAGCGAGCATATTACTTAGCACACAAAAAATTAAAAAATGGTATTAGTCTACTCAATTTCCCAGAAGGGGGAATCGGTCCGCAAGTACCCGAAATGCGTAAATTTAAACTGGGTCCTTTTAAGCTAGCTATGGAGCACGGTTTGGATGTTGTGCCGATAACGCTACCAGACAATTGGAAACGATTGCCTTGTGGAGAATTTATCCCTGCAGGTAGTCCAGGTAAGATGCGAATGTTTGTTCATCGACCAATTCCTACCAAAAATCTAAAATCTGGAGATGAAGTAGAGCTGGCAGAACGTGTTTATGCTATAATTGAAAATAAATTTAATGAAATGAACGGCTTATGAGCATATCTGATAAGAAAATAGATGAGTTGGCACACCTTGCTAGACTCGAATTTAGTGCTACCGAGAAAGAAGCCATAAAAGGGGACTTAGACCGAATAATTGATTTTTGTGACAAACTAAAAGAGGTAGATACGAGTGGTGTAGAGCCGCTTATATACCTAAGCCAAGAGCAAACGGTATTGCGTGAAGATGTGGCAAAACAATTACTTTCAAAACAAGAAGCACTAAAAAACTCTCCATCAGCGGATTCAGATTATTTCAAAGTGCCTAAAGTAATTACGAAGTAATGGCACTTATTTACCTCGAGAATATATTTAAAACCTATCAGATGGGTACTACACAGATTAACGCATTGAATGGCTTAAACTGTGAAATAGGTAAAGGGGAATACGTAGCTTTAATGGGTCCCTCTGGCTCTGGAAAGTCTACGCTCATGAACGTTATCGGTTGTCTTGACTCACCCACGTCAGGTGCATATTCACTGAACGGAAATGACGTAAGCAAAATGTCTGATGACGATCTTGCACAGGTCAGGAATGTAGAAATTGGTTTTGTTTTTCAATCGTTTAATCTCTTGCCTAGAACCAGTGCGTTAGAAAATGTTGCACTACCTTTGGTATATGCTGGTGTAAGTAAAAAAGAACGACTCAAACGGGCACAATTAGTTTTAGAAAAAGTAGGTTTAGGTGATAGAGGGGACCATAAACCAAATGAATTAAGTGGCGGTCAGCGTCAGCGAGTGGCTATAGCTCGTGCACTTATCAATAACCCGAGTATTGTATTGGCTGATGAGCCAACAGGGAACCTAGATAGTGCGAGTAGTTTAGAGATAATGAATCTCTTTGAAGAAATACATGCTGAGGGGAATACCGTAGTAATGGTAACCCACGAAGAAGATATAGCAAAGTATGCAAAACGTACTATTCGTATGATTGATGGAAAACTTGCTACGCAGTTGTCTGTTACATAACCAAGATAGTACATAGTAAAGATGAAAATTTATACGAAAACAGGAGATACCGGACAAACCTCTCTTGTAGGAGGAACACGTGTGAGCAAGGCTAATAACAAAATAGAAGCATATGGTACGGTAGATGAGCTTAATTCCTCGTTAGGAGTGATTGCTGCTTCTCACCGCGAGTATTCAGACTTTATCAATAGCATTCAGCATAAACTGTTCAACATAGGAAGTACACTTGCCGCAGAAGAAAATATTGAGTTTGAGTTGCCGAGCATTGATGCAGAAGACATCATAGTGTTAGAAAAAGAGATAGACAGATTGACCAAGCGGTTACCTCGACTAAAAAACTTCATATTGCCGGGGGGGTCTATTTTGAGTGCCTACACACACATGTCGCGATGCATCTGCCGCAGGGCAGAAAGAAGAGTAGTAGAATTAGAAGACCAAGACTACGTTATCCATATCCAATACCTCAATAGGTTGAGTGATTACCTTTTTATCTTGAGCAGAGAGTTCCTCAGATTAGAAGAAAAGGAAGAAATTATCTGGAAACAAGATTAGGAAGACTACTGTCTTCCGTACATCATCTTTTCTAGTTCCATAAGTACGTAGCGAGGCATTTCAAACTGCTCGAATTCTTCTATACTCATTTTCAGGTATTTTACTGCCGTGTTCACATCCTGCTTTCTTTCCAGAGAATTGTTGCCCAACAAGAAAAGAGTTGCTGCTTTCATGGGTACGAGTTGCTGTACACCAGATACAGGACCAGGCATAGGAACCATAGTAGCTGCTACAGTAGAATCCGTTTCAACGAGAGAAAGAATAGTCGTACTCAAGCTATCAAACATGAATTGATTGCCGTTTTCGTATTGTATGACAAGTTTTTGGTACAAGTATTTGTAGTCTCTGGTTTCCTCCATGAGGTTATTGATAAACTTCTCAGCCTTTTCTGTCTCACCAGTCTGTTGGTAAGCCAACGCCATGTTTTCTTTTAGTTTAGATCCCGCTTTACCTGCGTTGTATACCGATTCCGCATAGCGTATACCTGCGTCAAAATTTCCGTTTCGCATGTATATTCTAGACAATGAGTCCATGTAGTCTGTGTTGGTAGAGTCTATCAGTAGCATTTGATTTAAGGCCAACTTAATTGTCGTAGCATCTTTGTTTTCTATCCCTTGCTCATACAAGGCTGTATAATCTTTCAACTGTTGGCTTTTATTACTACATGCTGCCAAAATAAGCAGTACAATAAGGATTAAAAATGGTGTTTTATTCATAATTGAAAACAAAAATATGTATAATAATTGGTGTAAAATAAAAAAAATACATTTAAGCGATTAAGCCATTTAAAGTTCTATATATACGTTTTGGGGAAGTAATTAGAACTTGAGGAGAATAGAATTTATTCGAATACTATTCATGTGGTACATAAACTCACGTATAGATTTATCAGATGAAGAAGTTGACGCTATTACACGAAAGGTGATTAAAGTATTTTGGTGGCCTTTGTTTTATGATAAATTTGCATCCAAATAGTACTTTATACATGTTCGAAAATTTATCCAATCGGTTAGACAAAGCATTCCAAACCCTCAAAGGGCACGCTACCCTTACAGAACTCAATATAGCAGAGACTGTAAAAGAAATAAGAAGAGCATTGGTAGATGCAGATGTAAGCTACAAAATAGCGAAAGATTTCACCAACACTATTAAGGAAAAGGCTATAGGTCAAAATGTACTTACGAGTGTTTCGCCAGGTCAGTTGATGACCAAGATAGTAAATGATGAGCTAAAAGAGCTATTAGGAGGAACAACACAACCCCTAGACCTTACCGGTAACCCTACGGTAATATTGATTGCAGGATTACAAGGGTCGGGTAAGACTACTTTCTCAGGTAAAATAGCGGCACATCTAAAATCTAAAGGCAGAAGCCCACTACTCGTAGCGTGCGATGTATACAGGCCCGCAGCTATTAATCAAATAAAAGTGCTTGGTGAGCAAGTGGGCGTACCTGTTTTTGCTAATGAAGAAAATAAAAATCCTGTAAGCATTGCTAACGATGCTATAAAACATGCTAAGATAAATCAACACAACGTAGTCATTATAGATACTGCAGGAAGACTGAGTGTAGATGAGAAGATGATGACCGAGATAGGTAGTCTCAAACAAGAACTTAACCCGCAAGAGATCCTCTTTGTGGTAGATGCCATGACGGGTCAAGATGCGGTGAACACTGCTAAAGCATTCAATGATAAGTTAGATTTTGACGGAGTGGTACTCACCAAGCTGGACGGTGATACACGCGGTGGTGCAGCTATATCCATAAAAACGGTAGTCAATAAACCTATAAAGTACTTAAGTACCGGTGAAAAGATGGATGCCTTGGATGTGTTTCATCCCGATCGTATGGCAAACCGTATCTTAGGAATGGGTGACATTGTCTCTTTTGTAGAGAAAGCACAACAAACCTTTGACAAAGATGAGGCTGCTCAGTTACAGAAGAAAATGCGTAAAAATCAATTTGATTTTGACGATTTCTTGAAGCAACTGAATCAAATAAAGAAAATGGGTAATATCAAAGACCTTATGGGGATGATACCCGGAGTTGGTAAAGCGATAAAAGATGTAGATATAGATGATGACAGTTTTAAGGGCATAGAGGCTATTATAAAGAGTATGACGAAGTACGAGCGTCAAAACCCACAGATACTGGATGGTAGTCGCAAAAAACGAGTTGCACAAGGTAGTGGTACATCTACTGCTGAAGTCAACAAGTTGGTAAAACAGTTTGACGAAATGCGTAAGATGATGAAAGCGATGAACAGCGGTAAAGGCACTCGTGGCGGTAAAAATCCATTCAAAAGATAACTATTGAAAGACCTTAGGAAAAATTACACTGCAGGAGAACTTGTAGAATACAACCTACCTTCAAGTCCTTTTGAACTGTTCACACAATGGTTTGAGGATGCGAGCAATTCAGATGGTATTGTGGAGCCCAATGCGATGGTTCTCAGTACTGTTAATTCCGATTTGGAACCAGATTCTCGTATTGTATTATTAAAAGATATTAGAAAAGAGGCGTTTGTTTTCTATACCAACTATGATAGTAATAAAGGTCAGCAGATTGCTCACAATGGTAATTGTACCTTATTATTCCCATGGGTAAATTTAGAACGGCAGGTCATAATACGCGGTTTTGCGTCTAGAGTATCTGAACAAGAATCTATTGACTACTTCAACTCAAGACCCAAAAGCAGTAGGATAGGAG
Source organism: Bacteroidia bacterium (assembly GCA_028247315.1). Lineage (GTDB taxonomy): Bacteria > Bacteroidota > Bacteroidia > NS11-12g > UBA9320 > UBA9320. The sequence continues at coordinate 38,733 of JAOKFZ010000002.1, forward strand.
CATGGGCTAGCTCCCAAAGTAATCCAATCCATAGCAGGGAAGATTTAGAGAAGCAGCTCAAAATGGTTGAGGCCAAGTATACAGGTACAGATATACCAAAACCACCACATTGGGGTGGGTTTGCCTTAGATCCCAGAGAGATTGAGTTTTGGCAAGGGAGACCCAATAGATTGCACGACCGCCTGGTTTATCGTAAAAATGTTGGGCATTGGAATACAGTAAGGTTGCAACCCTAAGTGTCCTTCATTTTTGCGTCATAGCAGCATGAGAATGAACAAATGTGACTTTGTGAGGTTATATTTGCTAAGAGGTAGTTAAGCATTGGGTTCACAATAAATTGACATACAAAAGAAAATTAAGTCTAGATCTACTATCTTAACGTGGTTATTGGCACCTGCAATTTTAGGTGGTATGGCATTGTTTGGTTTCCAAACTTATAGCCTAATTACTGGCAAGTCATTCTCCGATTTCAACTTTGAAATTGGTAAGCTTTGGTCTACTGAAGAAACAGTTCCTTAACCTATTGACACGAATGGACCCTCTAACATAGCTAGCTCTATCTTACGAGAACTAGTTGCAGAACCGCAAGTTAGTACGGCATTGGAAAGTGTGATTTTTCCGCAGATAAGAAGAAAAACTGTTCTGTATACGAATGAAAATACTACGAATGAGATTGTAAAATCAGAGAAGATTAAAGCACTGTTCTCTTCTGAGGTAATTATCGTTAATAGTATATCGGCAAATTTTGGTAATAAACAAATACAGAAATACGTAAAGAGAATGCAAAACGATTACCTGATTAATCCAACTCTTGTGCCTCACCATGGTAGTTGGTATATTGGTTTTAGTTTTGCTCCTAGTGTTTGCTATCGCAGTTTTGGCTACAATACCAGTTCTATTCCTGGGGTAGTAAGAGAAGGGAATACAGAATACACTTTTGGTCTTACAGAAAATGAACGTAACACAACAGACAAGACCATTACTTCATATGCAGTCGGATTAGACTTTGGTAAACGAATTTCAGCGAAACTAAGCCTGTTTTCTGGGTTGCACTATGCTCAATACGGTGAACAACTTAATGTACGTATTGCAGATAAAAACAATCCCAATTTTGAGATGTCTTCTTTCATGGGAAATCAACCTCAGTATCAACGAGCGGATGAAGAGAATTCAGAATCATTGCCCTACATCAACAAGTATTCGTTTCTAGAAATACCGCTCAGGGTAAGTTATACAATCAAGGAATATTCCAAGGCTAAGATTGCTATTAGTACTGCTGTTGTTGTTCAAAAACTGGATCAAGTGAATGCATTGGTTTATGATTTTAACACAGACTATTACTATTGGATGAATAGTAAGGAAACCATTTTTAGAAAATACGGATTGGGTGGAACCATTGGTGTGTCTTTTTCTCAATATGTAGGAGAACGCTTAGAGGTATATGCTGCTCCACAGTTTAAATACAATCTACATTCTACGTTCAATGAGCCATACCCTGTTTTACAAAACCAATATACTGGAGGTATTCAATTAGGTTTCAAGCAGCAGCTTTTCTAGGCTGATTTTTTTACACAATATTCTTGTATTTTTGCTAGATATGAAACGAGTGTACATAGTATCAGCGGTTCGAACTCCCATGGGTAGTTTTAATGGACAACTGAGCGGAATACCAGCACCTAAACTAGGGTCTATAGCTATAAAAGGAGCATTAGAAAAAGCTGGAATACAACCCAGTGATGTGGATGAAGTATATTTTGGAAATGTATTGCAAGCGGGAGTTGGGCAAGCCCCAGCTCGTCAAGCTGCCATATTCGCAGGATTGCCCGATTCTACTCCGTGTACAACCATCAATAAAGTATGTGCTAGTGGAATGAAATCTGTGTCCTTAGGAGCTACTTCAATAATGCTAGGACACAATGATATAGTGGTGACAGGAGGTATGGAAAACATGAGTCAAGTGCCTCATTATCTTCCAGGTTCTCGTGGAGGGTACAAATACGGAAATTTTACAGCCGTAGATGGTTTAGCTCATGATGGATTACGTGATGTATACAATGAGTATATGATGGGTAGTGCTGCCGATAGTACAGCAAAAGTGCATGGTATTTCAAGAGAGCAACAAGATGAGTTTGCCATAAATTCCTATAAAACATCTGCAGCTAGCTGGGAAGCCGGAAAATTTAAAGATGAAATAATACCCGTAGCAATACCACAACGTAGGGGAGATGCTATCATAATGGATGAAGACGAAGAGTACAAGAATGTTCGTTTTGATAAAATACCTTCACTGCGTCCAGTATTTGATAAAGAGGGGACAGTAACTGCAGCAAACGCAAGTACTATAAACGACGGGGCTGCCTGTATAATACTAGTGAGTGAGGACAAAGCAAAAGAACTTGGTCTTACACCCATTGCCGAAGTAGTTTCTTTTGCAGATGCGGCTCACGAGCCAGAGTTTTTCACTACCGCACCTGCTAAAGCAGTGCCTATAGCTTTAGAAAGAGCCGGATATACGCTTGCAGATGTAGATGCTTTTGAACTTAATGAGGCATTTTCTGTAGTAGGAATAGTAAACACAAAACTCCTGGATATAGATGCGGCTAAAGTAAATGTGAATGGTGGTGCAGTTGCACTTGGGCATCCACTTGGTGCATCTGGAGCTAGAATACTCGTTACACTTATAAATGTACTAAAACAGAACGGGGGTAAAATTGGTGCAGCTGGAATCTGCAACGGTGGCGGTGGTGCTAGTGCCATGGTGATCAAAAATATATAAAATTTCACAATTTGAGGTACGAAAATTGAATACAATAAAGTTATAGATACTATGCGAGTAATTACGTTTTTAGCTTTATCCTTTTTGTGTCTTGCTACATTTGGACAACGAGCCAAAGTAAAAGCGGGTGACTCTACCTACGTAGATTCTATTCGTAACTATGAGTATCAACTGGAAGGGCTAAGTCATAATATTATTAATTCTAAGGATAAAGTAGAACGTATCACCAGTTGTTACTACTTTATACAAACGCTCAAAAAAGCACTGAGTATTCCCAATTCCTTTGACTACGATTTTAATTCAATCCGAACTGTGTCTGCTCTACGTTCGGAAGATGAACGGTTTAGGTTGTTTTCTTGGAACCTGCTGTTAGACAGCGGAAGGTATATGTACTTTGGAGCCATACAAATGAACAACGCGGATAGCTTGGAGTTATACGGATTGTACGATAGCTCGGAGTACAATAAGGATGTTTTCTACGGCCAGTTTGATAACAGGCACTGGATGGGTGCTCTTATTTATCAGATTCATCACTACAAATACAAAAAGAAAGATTACTACATTACCTTTGGGTGGGATGGGCAAGATGCTCTTACCAATAGGAAGGTTGTGGATGTACTATGGTTTGATGAAGAAGGAGAACCCCAGTTTGGCGAAGAAATATTTGATTTCGATGGAGACCTCCAATCGCGTATAGTGTTTGACTTTAATGATAAAGCGGCAATGCTCCTAAGGTATGACAAAAATGAAGAGGCCATCGTATTTGCTAATCTAGTGCCTATAAATCCACAAATGGTGGGCTCGTACGCGAACTATGTGCCTGATGGCACGTATGACTACTTAAAATTTGAGAAAGGCATCTGGAGACGCTACAAGATGGTGTTTGAGAGTCGTGGTAAGAAACACGGTGGTGACTTGCGGAAGTTGTAGATCAATTATACCGATCATTCAACCCTTTGCCTGCTAATATCATTGGAATTATTTTATCCATTAGTTTCAGCCTAGTCTTTTCTTGCTTGGCATCTGCTATATAGTTGGCGTATTCCTTTTGCTTGCCTTTGGTTAGGTTATAGAAGGCCTCTACAACTGATGTGTTTTGGCTTAGTTGACCCAGCAGCTCTGGTGGTATAGTGTAGCTCGTGTCTCGTTGCCTTTTTACTTCTAACCCTTTTTTCTGATTGTCTATGGCTTCTAGCACATACATCTTTACTAAGTCTGTGTCTATTTCTTCCGTTGTGAATTTCCAGTGCCGCATTGCTTTGGTTTTGCCTTCTTGTACATTGGTAAGAATCTTTGCGTGGTCTGACAAAAATACTCCCTGAAAAAACCATAGTGCATAGTGTTCTTTGAATGAGCCAATAGAGACAATATTTTTATTTTTCAATGTGTATGTGGGGAAGGACCATTTGAAGGTTTCGATAAGTCCACAATGGAGTAAAGTGTTACGCAGTATATCGAGTTGTTTTGTATGGTGAGCATTTACCTCCCAAAACTCTTCAATATTTTTTGGCATTTTCATCCTGCCCCAAAAATACTAAAAATGAATCCAATGTGCTTTCATACCCTCATTGGAGTGGTATTCTAGTGTAGGCATCGGTATTTTGATAGAGTTTGCTATTATGAGCAAAGTACGTATTCCTTTTCGTTTGTTTTTTAGTTTAGTAAGGTCAATATCTGGAGAGAGATAAAACTGACGACTACGCTTATAAACCTTGTTATAGTCATACGCCACACCTTCACGCGTAAAAGTATTATCCCTGCCGCCGATGATACCATCTACACCATATCCTGCTGCTATATTGAGCCACTTTGGCCAGCGAGTGTCTTCTTTCAGAAAGGAGTTGACGTTTACACTTAACCAGTAGGTTTGACCATTGTAGTCCTTGAGTATTCGCTCTGGTAAATTACTGCCCAAAACATTGGGTCTTATTTGTGCATACGGTGAAGCAGAATAGGAGTATTTCATCCATATACGTTGCTCATCCCACGCTAGGCTTTGTGATATTGCCAATCCTGCACCAAAAGCATTGGCAGCCACATCTCCTATACTAGCTCCCCACCCGGCAGAGAAACCATCAAATACCTCAACACCTGTTTGTATGAAAAAACCATACGAACCGCCTATGAGCGAGTATTGGTTTTTAGAATAACCAGCCCATTTCATCATTTCTATTCCAGCAACGCCTTCGTAATAGCAAGAGAATGAGTGACCTACTTTATCCATTTGCTGCCATTGGGCATTGTCATTAAAAAACTGAAATCTCTGAAAAGGAAAGTCCTTGTACCAGAGGCTGTACAGTCCTGTCATTAGAGAAGTATACGCTACAGCATTACCACCTACTACTATCTGTTTTCGTAGGTGGTAGTTTGTAGCTGTAGTGTCTTGTGCACTGCTGCATATTGCTATGCTACACAGAGCACAGACAAGAATAGTCTTATGCCAATATGGTTGCTTTAGTAGCATCTAGTATGGCTATGGTTTCCCCTGCTGTTGCAGCTTGTGCATATACCCGTAGCAATGGTTCTGTACCACTCGGGCGTATCATTACCCAACTGTCATCGCTCAATACAAATTTGTAACCATCTATGGTCTCTGTACCGATTACGTCATACTTTCCAAAACTTGAATAATCAGCAATTTTACATTTTCCTATGATCGATATTTTTTGCTCTTCTGGCATACGTAGATCATATCTGTCCATAGCAAATGATCCTATCATATCATATATTTCTTGTATCAACTCATCCAGGCTTTTACCTGTTTTTGCCATATACTCCCATATGATAAGTCCCATCCATATACCGTCGCGTTCGGGTATGTGTGTGCTTACCGCTATACCACCACTTTCTTCTCCGCCAAGTAGACTTTTGTTTTCTATCATCTCTTTGCAGATGTACTTGAAACCTATTTTAGTCACGTGGTTTTCTATGCCATAATGATCACATAGATTTTTTATTTTAGACGTACAGCTAAAGCTGGTGTATACGTTTCCTTTTACCCCTTTGTGTTCTACTAAATATCGAATGAGTAGGAGTATGATATGGTGTGAATCCACAAACTCTCCTTTGGCATTGAATAGTCCGATTCTATCTGCATCTCCGTCTGTTGCAAGGCCACAATCTATATCGGAAGAGGCTATTAGCTCTGCAAATGGTTTTAAGTTTCGTGCGATAGGCTCTGGGGCTTGCCCCATAAAACTTGGATTGTAATCTGCATGCAAAAGAGTGGCCTCAGGAAATAGGCGACGCACTACATTCATACCTGCACCATACATAGCATCGTAACCAAGTTTTATGCCGCTGTTGCGTATTCCTTCTATATCAAAATTAGCATATACATGATCCATGTATTCCTGCTCCATATCAATAATTTCTACCATATCATTCTTCATAAGCTCTGCAAATGAGTGAGTGGTGTATGCGAACGTATCCGGTATTTTGGCTTCGACAGCATCTATTTCTGATTGTACTGCTGGTCCACCGTAGTGTGCTTTTATTTTGTAACCATTGTAACTGGGTGGGTTATGACTTGCCGTTATCACTATACCCGCATACGCATTGTGGTTTAGAGAAGAAAGGGAAACCATTGGTGTAGACACAAAGTTTTCTGAGGTATATACTTTAATACCTTGTGAGATGAGTACAGAGATAGTAACCTCGGTAAAAAGTCTACCACCAAAGCGACAATCGTGTCCTACTACTGCTGTGTGATTATCTCCGCGTTCTTTTATCCATAGAGCTGTAGCGTATGCAACACGGGCTACGTTGTCCGTGGTATATTCCTGTGCTATTATGGCTCTCCAGCCATCTGTTCCAAATTTTATTTTTGTCATTTAGTAATTAATTTTATTCCAAGGTTTATGGAGTAGTGCCTCATAGAGTACCTCAGATTTTTGTGGTTGTATTTCTTGATTGTTTATTTGTTCTAGTAAAAAGTCGAAGCGTTTTTCGCTTAAGTATTCTTCTAATCCTTGTAGATTTACTTGTACAGCCATTTCTCTAAGCTGCTCTGAAGATAAAGTAATAGCGTGACCATCAATGAATAAAATTATTTCATCTAGGTTTTGCAGTGGTATGTTCTTGTATTTACTCCAACTTTCTTTCACGGTAATGTTATCTATTGTCCAATGCTTGAGGAATACGTGAGAAAAGTAAGCATCTCCTCCTGCATTCAAGATTGTTTGCTTGTTTGCATTCACATACTTTTCTATTGAAGTATAAAATGCCGCGTTTTCTATATTTGAATTAATATGTGGTGGAAGTACCCGATACATAATTCTTTTGGTACTTTTCAATGGATGAAATTCCCTAAACACCCGCTTGTCATACAATGCTTGATGTTTTAATGCAGGAGACATTCTCGGATTGTTTTTAAAATTATTGGACCCGAACTGGACAAGGTTAAATTCAAATGTGTTGCTGTGTAGTGCATTCCAAAAGGTTAAAGTAGCGGGACCATTTACATTCGTTGGAATATGTTCTGATTTGAGTGTGCTTATTATATCTGGGCCATCTATATATCCATAGTCGATAATTTTACCGTCTTTTCCCATACCAGTGAAAGTGATACCTTGTACTGAGAAATCGAAGTTTCGCTTAAATAATTGCCAATACTCGTGGATGAATATATCTGTACCACTAACGAAAGGGTTCGCTGCCCTTTTTTCCATTTTTAGCATTTGAGTTGGTCCTACCACAAATTGTTTACTGCTATGCTCCCAAAGAGGAATATCTCCTGTCAGTATTCTGGGATATAATAATTCTGCGATGCCTTGTACTATGTTAAACCCAATGCTGTCTGCCTGTTTGGCTGATCGTGCGTGCAATAGTACAGGTGTTACGTCGTAGCTTTTTGGGACGGTATTTCTATTTGATGGTATACATCCAACCAACATACCGATTAGTACTATTACAATACCTTTAGATAAATGCATTTTCTCCGGTTATTTCCATTCCCAATATGAGTAGATGAATATCATGCGTACCTTCATAGGTTACTACACTTTCTAGATTCATCATATGTCTCATCATAGGGTACTCACCTGTGATTCCCATTCCGCCATGGATTTGTCTCGCTTCTCGTGCTATATTCATGGCTATTTCTACATTATTTCTTTTTGCAAGAGATATTTGAGCAGGAGTAGCTTTCCCTTCATTCATCAGTGTACCAAGTCTCCAACACACCAGTTGTGCTTTGGTTATCTCAGTTAGCATCTCAGCCAGTTTTTTCTGTTGCAATTGGAAACCACCTATAGGCCTGCCAAACTGATGACGCTGAGCAGCATATTTTTTTGCACTTTCATAGCAGTCCATTGCAGCACCTATAGCACCCCAACTTATACCATAACGAGCAGAGTTAAGACAGGTAAGCGGACCTTTGAGTCCTTTCACACCTGGCAGAATGTTACTTTTTGGTATTCTCACATTGTCAAAAACAAGCTCTCCAGTAATACTTGCTCGTAAACTCCATTTACCATGCGTTTCTGGGGTAGTAAAACCTTCCATTCCACGTTCTACAATTACTCCACGTACGATACCCTCAGGGTCTTTTGCCCATACTACAGCTACGTCTGCTTGTGGCGAGTTGCTTATCCATAGTTTGGCCCCATTAAGTATAATGTCATCACCATCTTCTTTATAGCTGGTTGTCATTCCATTCGGATTACTACCGTGGTCTGGTTCTGTAAGGCCAAAACAACCTAGCATATCGCCGTTACCTAGCTTAGGTAAGAACTTTATTTTTTGTTCTTCGCTACCAAATTTATGAATTGGGTACATCACAAGAGAACCTTGCACACTTGCTGTGGAACGAATACCACTATCGCATCTTTCTAGCTCTTGCATAGCAATACCATAACTTATATAGTCAAGGCCACCACCACCATACTCTGCGGGTATTTGTGGTCCAAAGCAACCAACATCACCCATTTGTTTTACAATATGACTTGGAAAATAGTTGTTTTGAGCACATTCTTCTATGATAGGTGACAGTTCACGCTTCACGTAAGAGCGAACGCTGTCTCTTACCATCTTATGCTCTTCAGATAGGAGGTCATCAATATTATAAAAATCAGGATGGTCAAAAGTGTCCTTTCCTTTTTTTGCTTCCTTTAATTCGTTTATTTCTTGCGTAGTCATATATTAATCTCTGCTAACTTTGCAAATGTAAAATTATTACCCAACATAAGATACGACATGCAAGACAGTTTAGAAACAATATTGAGTATTAACAAGGTCAAAGTTAAAGCAAATCACGGATGGTATGAAACGGAACGAAAAATAGGAGGGATGTACTTGATATCTGTTCGTATATTTTCGTACAATAACGTGAAGGAACAGTTGGAAGATATAGAAGATACTGTAAACTATGAAGAAATTCATACGGTGATTACCACAGTGATGAAGAGAGAGTACAAACTCATAGAAACGTGCTGTAAAGCTCTTTGGAACGAACTCAAGCCTTTGTCTGATGCTGATGTGTGGGAGGTAACACTAGAAAAAGAAGATGTGCCAATAAAACATGTAGGCAGTACTAGTTTCGTAATAAAGGGATAATCATTTAGTAGCTTTACCGTAGAATTAATTGCCTTTGTCCATAAGTAGGAATGGGACCGCATCATTCTGCCATAAAAAGCTATTTTCGCACACTTATTTTGAGATTTAAATAGAGTAATCAATGGGAACATTAATAATGGCTGGTCAGCTTATTCTGGCCTTAGCAATACTAGTATCACTTCACGAATGGGGACACTACATATCAGCACGAAGCTTTGGTATTCGCGTAGAAAAATTCTTCATTTTTTTTGATGCTTGGGGTACCAAGCTTTTTAGTAAGAAAATAGGTGATACCGAATGGGGTATAGGATGGTTGCCTCTAGGGGGTTATGTTAAAATAAGTGGTATGATAGATGAGAGTCTAGACCAAGATCAATTGGGTTCAGAACCAGAGAATTATGAGTTTAGAAGCAAACCAGCTTGGCAAAGACTCATCGTTATGGTGGGTGGTGTAACCGTAAATTTTATCCTAGGAATTATCATATTTTCATTAGCTCTATGGCATTACGGTGATACATGGTTGCCCGCTCAAGCGGTAAACGATGCTCACGGTATTGTGGTTACAGATTTTGGTACAAAAGCGGGCTTTGAGTCTGGAGATAAATTACTGACTGTAAATGGAGAGGTGAGAGAAAAGTTTAGAGATTATGCAAACCCAGCAATAGTACTCAAAAGTGATTCTTTGGTTTTTGAAGTAGATAGAAACGGAGAGACAATATCTATTCAAATATCTTCAGAGCTAAGCAAAGCACTATTGGAGAGTAAAGGACAGCGTCTATTTAGCTATAGAACGGTTGCACAGATAGATACTGCGGTGACAGAAGCGGCTATAGAAGGAGGTTTTCAGAAAGGAGATATTCCAATATCCGTAGAGGGTGCACCAACATACTACTACGATCAACTGCAAACGGCACTGGCTAGTCACAAAGGCAAAAAAATAAACATATCGGTTCTGAGAGGCAACGATACAGTTGATCTTGTTACTCAGTTAGATACGACAGGAAGTATAGGTGTTGGCCTTGTTGGTCCTGTGGCATTGCTAGCTCAAGCACAAATCACCGAATACGGTTTTATTGAGTCTTTTCCTGCTGGTACCAAAAAAGGACTTTCTGCACTTGCAGATAACATCAATGCTTTTGGCCTCATGTTCAAAGGGAAATTAAATCCCGTAAAGTCTGTAAGTGGACCACTTGGTATTGCAAAAATATTTGGAGCTACATGGAACTGGCAACGTTTTTGGGAGATAACAGGTATGTTATCCTTCATTCTAGCCTTTATGAACTTATTGCCAATACCTGCATTAGACGGTGGACATGTTTTGTTTTTGCTTGTTGAAATGGTAAGACGTAAGCCGCTTCCAGAGAAGGTAATGTACTACTTTCAGGTAAGTGGTATGGTAATTCTGTTTGCTCTTATGGGTTTCATTATATTTATTGATTTCTTCAACGCTATTTTTAATTAGAGTTCGCGATGGGAAGTCACTTTGAATTTTACGAAATTAAAGAGCGATTTTTTATTGATGAGCAGAAACTAAAACAGCAGTACCTAAAGCTAAGCAAGGAGAATCACCCCGATTTCTTTATCACGGATAAGGTGCGTTATGACGCAGCTATGGACATTACTAGTCAAAACAACACTGCTTACAGGGTTTTAAAAAGTTTTAGCTCTAGAGTGTACTACATTCTTAAGCTCAATAATCTGCTCGAGGAGCAGGGGAATAAACTGCCTCCAGATTTTTTGATGGAGATGATGGATCTTAATGAAGAGATAATGGATCTCAAGATGGATTTTGATGTTACTAAACTAGTTGCTTTAGACAAGAAAGTAGGTGTACTGGCAGACCAGTGGGGTACAAAAATAAAGGAACTTGCTCTGCAAGCAGATGATTTGCAAAACACAGAACGAACAGGTATTCTGAAAAAAATAAAAGAATTTTATTTAAAACAGAAGTATGTGTTGCGATTAAAAGAAAGTCTAGATACTTTCGCACCTCAATAAGATAGTCGAGGTAGATTATCCTATTACCAAATGCCCGGATGGCGGAATTGGTAGACGCGTCGGTCTCAAACACCGATGCCGCAAGGCGTGCCGGTTCGACCCCGGCTCCGGGTACAAAGACTCTCTACTTATGTCGAGGGTCTTTTTTTTTGATCAATAATCAGCCATTTTACTGCGTTAATTACCAAAAAAAAATACTCAGAAGGATGATGAAAAAAAAGGTATGCTGCAGGGTCTGTACTCAAAACTGAGCCCTATTAAGCCTATCAGCAATCGCACGTCCTATGCCTTCTGGCTTTATGGGTTCTGCCAATATGATTTCTGCATTGGATTGATCTGCCTCTCTCATACCACTGAAGAGAGAATTGGCTATTTCCCCAAGATTGTAACTCTTGGAGAGTAAAATATAGGGTAGTGGTGTTGTCTTTTCTTCGTAAAGCAAAGCTATAGCTTTCTTATACGGGTTTTGATGGACCCAATCCTGGATATTCTTCACTATTAACAAAGGTTTATCTGTGGAATAGTGCCTTTTTAATTGTCCTGGAGACTGTATCTGTTTACGGGTATTTCCTTTCACTTTTATACCAAGAGCAACAATGTCTTCTTGTGAAATGCCGCCTTCTCGTAGTATTACGACACTGCTGTCTTCAAATGCTACGATGGTACTCTCCACACCGACGGAGCAAGGGCCGCCATCTAAAACGTAGCCTATTTGGCTTCCAACAGTACTCTCTACATGCTGAGCTGTAGTGGGGCTTACTGTATTTGATATATTGGCACTAGGGGCTGCAAGCGGAAAATCCAACTGCGATAGTAGGTCCAGTGTTAGTGGATGATTGGGCACTCTTACAACTACATGGCTAGAGCCTGATGTGATTAAATCTGGTACAAGTCGACTTTTAGGCAATAAGAAACTGATACTTCCTGGCCAAAATGCGTTTGAAAGTAAACTTGCTTCTTCAGGCCATTCCAATACATACTTTTTTGCATCATCTATACTGGCACAGTGAAGTATTAGAGGATTAAACTGAGGTCTATTTTTTACCCTGTAAATTTCTGAAACGGCCTGAGGGTCGAGAGCATTGGCTGCCAAACCGTATACCGTCTCTGTAGGAATAGCTGCCAGTTGACCATCAGACAGAAGAGATGCTACTTGGGCAACATCTGTACCGATCATTTTTTATCTCTTTTCAGATCAAATTTATCTATCTTGTTATACAAATGACTCCGTTGTATATCAATCTCAGCAGCAGTTTTGGCCACATTCCAATTGTTCTTTTTCAGCTTGGCGTCAATAAACATTCGTTCGGCGTAGTCTTTAAAGTCTTGAAAACGATTGAATTCAGTGATAGCATCTATTGTCCCAGGTCTTTTCTTGCCGTTGTTGGCATATAGCTGAACTTCATCTTCTGTTATCTTGTTGTCACAAAGTATGATGAGTCGTTCAATGATGTTTCTTAGCTCACGTATGTTACCACTCCAATAGATGTTTTTAAGAGCATCCATAGCTCCTGCAGTGATTTGCTTCTTATTTATACCGTTATCCTCACATATTTCTTCCATAAACTTTTCTGCAAGCGTTGGTATATCACTTACACGTTCGTTTAGCGTCGGCACGTGTATTACAATTACAGAGATACGGTGGTACAAGTCTTCTCTGAAGTTACCGTCTGCAATTTCTTGCATTAGGTCTTTATTCGTAGCTGCAACTATGCGTACATCTACATTTATGTCTTTTTCACCACCTACACGGGTTATTTTATTTTCTTGAAGAGCACGCAATACCTTAGCTTGAGCAGAAAGGGACATGTCACCTATCTCATCTAGAAAAAGCGTTCCACCATTGGCTTTCTCAAATTTGCCCAGCTTCTGCTTGTGTGCAGAGGTAAAGGAGCCTTTTTCGTGACCAAATAATTCACTTTCTATCAATTCAGTTGGTATTGCAGCACAATTTACCTCTATAAGTGGCTTGTCTGCACGGTTGCTTCTTTCGTGTATCCATCGAGCCACTAGCTCTTTACCAGTACCGTTTTCTCCTGTTATCATGACACGAGCATCAGTAGGTGCTACCTTCTCAATGGTTTTTTTTATCTTCTTTATGCTTGGAGCATCGCCAACGATCTCACGTGTTTTTGTGATTTGGCGTTTTAGCACTTTCGTCTCTATGACTAAGCTATTCTTATCTACTGCGTTCCGTACGGTAATCAGTAATTTATTTAAATCAGGTGGTTTATTTATAAAATCAAAGGCTCCTTTTTTGGTAGCTTCCACCGCTGTTTCAGTAGTGCCATGACCGCTTATCATAATAATGGGAAGCTCAGGAGCTATCTCTTTGGCCTTCTCGAGCAATTCAAGACCGTCTAACTTAGGCATTTTTATATCTGCCAATACTGCGTCATAGTTGAATTTCTTGATAAGAGAGAGTGCCTTTTCACCATCGGCTGCTTCTTCTACCTCATACCCTTCGTAATCTAAGATTTCTTTGAGTGTTTCTCGTATACTTTGTTCGTCGTCTACAATTAAAATTCTTGCCATAACTGGTCTATTTTATTTATTTGGTCCTTAAAAAAATGCAAAACTATAAGCCGGGTTCTGTCTAATCTGCCGAAGCAAATAGAGCCTATCATTTATCTACGCTACCTACCCTCTATGGTTTCTAGCTAGCTAGAATCGAACGAGCCGCCCTCAACCTATAGTTTACTTGGTATTACAACGTGCAAGGTTTGTACCAAACGAATGTTACCATCCGAGCGTGTGAGCTCTTACCTCACTTTTTCACCCTGGCCAAGACTAAAGTCCTGGTGGTTATTTTCTGCTACCCTTTCTGTTGCCGAGGTATTCCTACCCAGGCACCCTCTGTTTCTAGAGGTGCACTGCTCTTTGTTGCCCGGACTTTCCTCCCTCCGCCTGAGCGAACAGCGATAAGCCATTTTGCATTGCAAATGTATAGTATTTTGAACGGTAATAATTATAAGCGTTTATTCACGTGATATAAACAAAGTGAATCAATTTTTCAATTCAATAAAAACAGGGAAATGATCACTGAATCCATTGAGGTATTTACTGCCTCCAAAAGTACGCAGAGGGAACCCTTCATATTTTCCTGACTGTAACATCCAAGGCTCCTCTTTTATTCCTGCTGAACCTACTTTATAATGGATACCCGAAGTATCAGATATCATTGTCTCAGATACCATTATTTGGTCGAGCATATCCCAATCATCTCGGTACCTATAGCTTCCCTTTTCTTGGTTTTCAAACGTGCAAAATGCATTGTAGAGTTGGTTTTTGTTTACTTGATTATAGTCACATGAGACGTGAAGTATTTCTGTGATGCTTTTATTGCTTGGTTCGTCATTAAAATCGCCCATTACAATAACCTTGGCATCAAGGTCCTCCGCTTGTATCTTTTTTTGTATAGATAGAAGCGTATTGGCAGCGGCTATTCTTTTGGGTTCGGATTTTTGCTTTCCCCCGCCACGACTAGGCCAATGGTTTATAATAAAATGGAGCACCTCTCCACTGGTCAATTTGCCTTTTACGTAGAGTATGTCTCTTGTTTTATCATTATAAGCGGATAAGTCTGGTTGATAAGCTATTGTGGTACTGACACTGAATACATTTTTATTGTAAAGAAATCCCACATCTATACCACGTTCATCGGGTGATTCTCTATGTGCTATGCCGTAGTTTGCTGCTAGTAGAGCAGGCTCATTTATCAAATCTTCTAATACATGCTTATTCTCTATCTCGCACACACCTAGAAACGTAGGGGTGGAGTTATTCGCAAGTTGGCTAATTACTGTAGCAAGGTTCTGGAGTTTAGATGCATATCTAACTTTATTCCATCCTTTGTCTCCATTTGGGGTAAATTGCTCGTCTTTGTAGGTGTTTGGGTCATCCTTTGTGTCAAAAAGATTCTCTACATTGTAAAATCCGACAGTAGCTATATGTGCATCTTTTTTAGTGCATGAGAGGCATAAAAAAGCTATGAGTACAGATAGATAATATTTCATTGAGGTCAAAGCAACACTTTTTTTAGCGATTATTTATAATTGGACTACAATCCATCGCTATTCTTTTGAAAAATGTCAATGGCTCATTCTATTTTTGTTAGTTGGTGAGCAGTGATTGAAGAACGATAGCTGTATTGAACCCCAAAAAAAGGTGTCGTTAAAAAATGTTTTGTGTGTTTTCCTAATTATTTTTGCCATTCAAAAATGAATTTTTCAAGTAAAATAAGTGTCATAATAACCTTGCTATTAACGAATACCTTTCCAAGTACAGGCCAAACGTATTTTGCCAATGGAACAGCAACAGCTTTGGGTGATGGTTGTTTTCAGTTTACCTCGGCTACTAACTGGCAATTGGCTTCTGTTTGGTATGCTGATAAATTAGATTTGACTACTAACTTTGATCTCGAATTTGAGCTGAACTTTGGAGCGAAGGACGTAGGAGCAGATGGCATTGTATTCGTATTGCAAACGAATGGGAATAAAGCGATTGGTCTGCCTGGCGGGGGGCTTGGTTTTGAGGGGTTTTCGCCAAGTTTAGGGGTTGAGTTCGATGATTGGAATAATGTTGATTTTGGAGACCTTACAAGTGATCACATTGCTATCTTAAAAAATGGAAGCGTAGATCATTATGGGAGTAATTCTTTAGCATCTCCTGTGCCAGCACTTACCGATGGGGGAAATATAGAAGATGGTCAAAATCACCTTGTACGCATCACTTGGAATGCAGCTACGCAGCGGTTTGAAGTGTGGTTTGATTGTGTCAAAAGACAACGTTTAACGATTGATATTGTTAATACTATTTTTGGTGGTGAAAGCGAAGTATTTTGGGGTTTTACATCTTCTACCGGTGGTGAGAACAATATTCAAGTTGCTTGTTTACGAGATGATATTCTTACCTCGGATACAGTATATATATGTCAAGGCGAAAGCCAAGAATTGAATGTAAGAGAAAGTGAGAACAATGAATACTTTTGGTCTCCAAATGTTTATTTAGACGATAATACTATCAAAAATCCTGTATGTAAGCCCACTATTTCTACCATATATTATGTAGACTACACAGACCAATGTGGTAATAAGCTAAGAGATACAATACATGTAAGAGTCGAAAATAAGCCAGATTTGACAGACTTAAATGATGTCTCTCTTTGTCTAGATGAAAAGTTAACTATTACATTACCAAATACTTATGGAACAGTTTTATGGAACGGTCTAGAAGTAGGAGAATCTTTTGATTTATTGAATTACGAAGGAGAACTTACTGTCACATCCACAAATACGTGTGGAGTGGACAGTGCAAGGATAAATGTAAAGATTGATGACTGTACGTGTGACATGTGGTTCCCCAATATTGTTACCCTAAATAGTGATGGTCTAAATGAAGATTTTGGCCCAATAGATGCCTGTGTTCAAGCGAAAGAATATGTGCTTAAGGTATACAATAGATGGGGTGAAAAACTATTTGAGACAAACGATATTAATGAGAATTGGGACGGTGATCATCGCATGAATAAAGTGGTAGATGGTGTTTATTTTTGGGTCGCTTCATGGAATTTAGTCAAAAACGGTAAAAATGTGCCAACAGTCATGAGTGGTACTGTAGATGTTGTTCACTAGTGCATGCAACGGGTATTTGTACAACGGTCGAAATTGGGGCCGATTAACTCAATCCTAAATCATATACCTAGATACTTTATGGGCTCAATGTTCTTGGATTTACAGAAAGTGTCTATGAAAGTGTCTATTCCTCAGGAAAAGTGGTCATATGTTTTTCAGATAATTTGACATAGTCAGAAGAAAACATACGTTGTTTGCAGGCATAAAATTTCAATGACATTAATAAAATCGATTTCGGGTATCAGAGGTACTATTGGTGGTAAAGAAGATGAATCACTGACTCCCTTAGATATTGTTAAATATACAACGGCTTTTGCTGATGCAATAATTACAGGAGAGAATAAGAAGGTAGTAGTAGGTAGAGATGCTCGACTGTCAGGTCAGATGGTCAACCAATTGGTGTGTGGGGCTCTTATAAGTAAAGGAATAGATGTTTTAGACTTAGACTTATCTACAACACCTACTGTAGAGATGGTCGTAGTGAAAGAGGAAGCTGCCGGTGGTATTATACTAACCGCAAGTCACAATCCGAAACAATGGAATGCACTAAAATTACTCAATTCGGCAGGAGAATTTATCTCAGCAGAACAAGGCTCCGACATTATTGAACGCGTAAAATCGAGCAATTTTGAATACAACGACATAGGTTCTATAGGTTCGTATGAGTTAATGGAAGGGACTATAGATTGGCACATAGATCAAATCCTAATGCTTGATATGGTAGACGTAAATGCTGTAAAAGCAAAAAATTTAACGGTTGTTGTAGATGCTGTAAACTCGACTGGCGGTATAGCTGTGCCAGCATTGCTCAAGAAAATGGGCGTATCGAATGTGATTGAGCTATACTGTGAACCTACGGGCCATTTTCCGCATAATCCAGAGCCTAGGCCAGAGAATTTAAATGACTTGTCAGCTTCAGTTATAAAACATCAAGCAGATATTGGCATTGCAGTAGATCCAGACGTAGATAGATTGGCATTTGTAAATGAAAACGGTGATATGTTTGGAGAGGAGTACACGTTAGTTGCTGTTGCAGATTATGTGCTAAGCCATAAGAAGGGGAATACAGTTTCTAATCTGAGTAGTACACGAGCTCTTAGAGATGTTACAGAGAAACATGGCGGATCGTACAGTGCTAGTGCTGTAGGAGAGGTGAATGTTGTAGAAATGATGAAAGAGACCAATGCCGTAATAGGTGGAGAAGGAAATGGTGGTGTTATCTTGCCAGAGCTGCACTATGGTAGAGATGCACTGGTAGGTATTGCCTTGTTTCTAAGTCATTTGGTAAAGAGTGGTAAGCCTTTGAGTCATCTCAAGGCAAGCTATCCTGGCTATATCATCAGCAAAAATAAAATGGAACTTACTCCAGATATAGATGTAGATTTTATTTTAGAAAAACTTAAAGATAAGTACAAGAACCAACCCGTAAATACGGTTGATGGATTAAAAATTGAGTTTGACAAAGAGTGGGTACATTTAAGAAAATCGAATACGGAACCAATCATTCGCATCTATGCAGAAGGAAGTACCTTAAGTGTTGCAGATAGTTTGGCCAATAAGATTAAATCAGATATTAGAGAATTGCTCTCGTAGGCTTTCAATAGTTTTGAGTAGGCGAGGGCCATACCAGGAGTAGAGCTCTCCGTCTACTAAACGTACTTTTGCCTTAGGGAAATGCCCTTCCAGATCACTTATATGTCTATTCTTAAAAGGGTATGGTTCAGAGGAAAGTAAGATATAGTCAGGATTGATTTTCTTCATCTCTGCTAGGCTTATGGTCGGGTATCTACTGTCCAATTCAGGTATTGCATTGCTATAGCCATGTGCTTCGAGAATGCTATTTATAAATGTGTTGCGGCCTGCTGCCATATAGGGATTATTCCAAATGAGGTAAAGAGCAGTTCCTTTGGTGTTTTTCGTACCTGAATTAAATCCGTGATCTATTGTGCAAGCTAAATCGTCAGCTATCTTAGATTTATCGACAAGTTGGCCAACTTGTCGTATCATAGCAGTTGCGTCTTCCTGTGTATAGATATCACTTAGCCATACCTGAAATTCTTGTCTCAGCTCTTCTATTTGTTCTTTCTGATTCTCTTCTTTATTCCCAATTATCAGATCTGGTTTTAGTGAACGTATCTTATCCAATTGTAGCTTTTTGGTTCCACCTACTTTGATGGATTTTGTAAAATTATTTCTTGGGTGATAGCAAAAAATAGTTTGCCCGACTGGAGGGGTACCTAGGTAGTAAAGTAGCTCTGTCTGAGAAGGTACAAGTGAAACTATACGCACAGGAACTTCGATTAACGTAATTTTATAGTTTGTTTGGTCGTTATAGTCCATTGTACTATAAGTAATAGTTTATATTTGTCAAATATATAAACCTTGCCACGTCAAAAACACATATTACTTTTATTTCTCCTGTTGGGTGCTCAACAACTTGTCTTAGGACAGAGTTATTTTGCGAATGGAGATGCACGGGCACTGGCGGGATCCACTTGTTATGAACTTACTTCTGCGACCAACTGGCAAAACGGTTCTGTTTGGTACACTGATAAGTTGGATCTATCCAAAGATTTTGATTTAGAATTTGAGTTGAATTTTGGGAATAAAGACGCAGGAGGAGCTGATGGTATTGTATTTGTAATGCAAACCGTAGGAAATCAAGCCTTGGGCCTAGATGGTGGGGGGATTGGTTTTGAAGGCTTCTCTCCAAGTATAGGCATTGAGTTTGATGTTTGGCAAAATGCGAATACGACGGATATCGCCAATGACCATATTGCTATCGTAAAGAATGGCAGTTTAAACCACACTGGTGTGAATTCAATATCCACTCCTGTTCCTGCTCTTATAGGTGGAGGCAATATAGAAGATGGACTAAATCATCAAGTAAGGATTACATGGGTAGCATCTTCAAACCTACTCGAAGTTTGGTTTGATTGTGACAAGAGACAGAGCACCACGGTTGATATTCAGAATTCTATTTTTGGTGGACAGGATAAGGTGTTTTGGGGATTTACTTCCGCTACAGGAGGGTCTAACAATAGACAAGTCGCTTGCTTAAGAGATGACATTTTAGTTCAAGATACATTTACGTTGTGCAAAGGGGAGAGTATTTTACTCAATGCAAAAGAAAGTTTTAATGGTACTTATGCATGGACTCCTATAAATTTTTTGGATGACCCTACGAGTAGAACACCTGAATGTACGAGTGTAGTACCCCAGACCTACTTTGTAGCGTATAATGATAGATGCAACAATACTTTTCGCGATACTGTACAGGTTACTATTGATGAGCCTTTTATCATGGATGAAGGGAAAGACACTCTGCTGTGCGATGGACGCTTATACGCATTTGACTTACGCAATGATTATGACAGTGTCTTGTGGAATAATGGACTGCGTGTAGCCCGTATTTCGTGGCAGACTGCCGGGTTCTACCAACTCAGAGCCTGGAAAGGAGTCTGTTATGACGATGATTCTTTCACTATTCGTACGGACGTTATTCCTACTATTGATATCAGTGGTGATACCCTGTTTTGTGAAGGTGAGCAAACCGAAGTGGGGTTAAATATAGCTCCTAGGAGTGCTTCTTTTGTGTGGCAAGACGCAAATAAGGATACCGTACGTATTTTTGATGAGACTGCAGCACTAGAAATTACTGCAGAGAACGATTGCGGTAACACAAAGGCTAATTACCATGTGCGAGAGATATTTCTGCCCCCATTGGATTTAGGTAAAGATTCGACGCTATGTGAGGGAGATACTATTGTACTTGCAGCTCCTATGCAGTCTAATTTAGTTTATAAATGGAGTACAGGAGCCGTGACTAATTCTGTATCGGTTACGGATCCAGGAGAATATTCAGTGGTGATAAGTGAAGCAGATTTATGTTTTTATCGTGACACGGTTGGCCTTACTGGAATTCCCTTTCCCAGTATAGGGTTGGTTGAGGATGTTTTGCTTTGTAGAAACGAAGAAATAGTATTAACAGTAGATAATGAGTTTGGAGAGGTGCTATGGGATAATGCAATATCTAGCGAGCGTTTTTTATTGAAAAATAGAGAAGGAATCCTGAGTGTAAAATCTGTAAACCAATGCGGTGCAGATAGTACAAATTTATTTGTGAATCTTATTGACTGCTACTGCCGTTTGTGGTTACCCAATGCCATTACCGTAAACAATGATAATCTGAATGAAACACTGCGTCCCACGTTAGATTGCCCAAAACTGAAGTCGTACAACCTGAAAGTTTACAATCGTTGGGGTGAGCAGTTGTGGGAGAGTAGCAATAAGAATGAAGAATGGGATGCCATCTACAAAGGTGAACCTGTGCAAGCGGGTGTCTACTTCTGGATCGTTAACTGGAGAGGTATAGTCAATGGCCAGTTGGAGCGATTTGATGACAAAGGAGTTCTTCATGTTATACGCTAGAGAGCTGTTTTAAGTTGCAAGGCGTAGTCTACCAGGCAATGTACTCATATACGTATTTCAAATCATCAAAGACGCCTAACTTACGCAGTACTTGCTTTACTCATACGAGCATACATTGTTTAAACTACTTTCTTTACTTACTTCGTGCCGTGCTTAGTCACCCATCTTAAATCTATTGGCAAAATGTATCATTTTGTCGCATAGCCAGTAATGAAAACATAACTCGGTCTATTATCAAAAAAGGCCATTCTGTAGATACAGAATGGCCTTTTTTATTCACTATATGTATTGATGTTTTATTCTTCCTCAGAAGATTCTTCTTTAGCTGGAGCTTTCTTAGCAGCTGGCTTAGAGCTACCTTTTAATACTTCTGCTACATCACCAACTATAACACCAGATTCTTCTTTGAAAGGAGATTCTACTGTTATTTTAGTTTTTAGGCGTTTTATGGTTGCTACACGTACCTTAGCTACCGTTTTATTTTTTCTTCCTTTTCGTTCTAATCTTGTTACTCCCATTGCTAAAAATTTTTGCAAAAGTAATACATTTACACTTCTTTAAAGGATATGATAAGAAAATTTTTCAGTGATGGAATTCCATCGTTTTTTAATGACTACGATACAGGTGCTCCGTTCACCAGATGTACCTTCTGTGACGGTGGGCTGGCCACTAAAAGTAAATATGCGATTGAGAAAATGATAAACCAAAACATCGTACTACAAAGTAGGGAGATAGTTTACGAGTATGCTTTATGCTGGGACTGTGCCACAACTATGGGTAGCGAGATAAGTGATGATAGCAAGGAGGCTATACAAGGGCTATATAATGAGCATAGGGAGACTGTAATGCGTAAGTTGGACTATCTTCATAGCACAGAGAAGTATAGCCTAGAAAGCTGGCTAGAGCGTTGCTCACTTACAGGCAAAGAAATAAGACTTTGTGGCGAGTTTTCTGTAAGTGGAATAGTAGAAGGAGGGAATCTCGTCTATGAGCAGTCGCCGATAGTGGTGTCTGACGAATTCATGTACAAACTGCAACAGGTTTTATCTAAAGAAACAAAAGAAGGCTTTGACGGGTTGCGAGATAAGATCATGGATGGCTCACCATCAATAGAAGACCTTGTTTTTGGACCTGTTCCTGGATTGATGTAAGAATCTAAACTATGAAGCATAAAAAAAGCCTTGAACACATATTCAAGGCTTTTTAAGATTATTCAGATAAATTAATCCGTGATAGTAATTTTCTTGGCAACAACAGAACTACCGGCTTTCACAGAATATATATACATACCTGCTGATAAGCCCAATATATTTAGATCCACTTTGTGCTCACCGCCTGAGTAGTATCCGTTTACTACTTCTTTTACCTTATTACCCAATAAGTCATATATTTCTATTGTTACGTCAGAGCCGTTTATTAAGTTAAAATCAGCCTTTAACGTTTCTGAACTGGATACTGGATTAGGATATACGCCAAATGTTACGTTGTCATTTAAATCCTCAGTACCAAGAGTGCTTGTAGTGATGTGAAAGGCGTAATTTACATATCTGTCATCGAAGTAGGCATTACCCGCAACACTATTCCGCCAACCATTTTGATTCCCACCAACAGCTATAGTGTTTGGTACCCACCAAGAATTGTTGATATACTTTGTCTGTTTCACCTGCACAGAAGAGTTCGAAAAAAAGGAGTGACCAAAGTAGTTTAATTTGTTTGTTATTTCAGCACCATTTCTAGCTTCCATAGTGTCTCCAAAGTCATAATCTAACATGGTTTTGTACGATATACTGAAACCAACTGCATTTGTAAATGCGAGAGCTTCTGTAGCTGCATCAGAATCAATGTCAAACCCCATTGGTAAAGCTACTACACGGTTTCTAGACCCCCAACCTTCTGCAGATGGTCTAGCTGTACTGTCTACTCCTCTTAGAGGAATTTTAATCTCATAAGAGGTATTGTTAGAACCCAGTAGAGATGGAGTCCAGTTGTCTGGCTTCATGTACAATTCTGGATCTTCATTTGTTGGAGTAAAAGAACTACTTTCAAGGTTTTCGGATTTAAAGAATTGTACAATTAATGTGTCTACAACTTCTGTCATGCTTCCTGCTACATCCATCGAGTCTACATATCTCACATACAAATATGGGAAGTAAAGCGAATCTACCGTGTACTCGTTGTATCTAGACAGTCTAACGTTATCATCAGACAACTCAATATTTTCGTCGTTAGGAGTGAATGCCGCTCCTACTGAAGTCCAAGTATTAAATCTAGCGGTACCCTCGGCAGAAATGAATTGTACTGTTGAGTCTTGAAATAGGAAATTTACATATCGGTCTAAACTTGCAAGTTGCTCTATAGCATCTACCGGAAACTTCCAGTTGCTATAGTTTGCTTTCATTTTGGCGTTGCTTTTTACCTGAACATCAGTTACGATTTCCGTCCCCAATATTCCTTTTGCTCTTACTTCACTCTGAGCTTTAGCTTGGAGTGAGAAGCCAGCAACTATCAGACTTACTAGTGCGATTTTTTGTAATTGTTTTTTCATCATGTTATTTGATATTAGATTAATATTTTTCAAAAATAATTGTTTCTTCAAACTTACGATAGATAAAGTTAACTTATTGTCAGTCTTTGGTAAGAAAATGTCACGTTATGTCACCATCCATTGGCCTTACTAGAATTTCTTCCATTACCGTAGTGTCGGGCAATTGATAGGCGGCCCATATTAGTTGAGCAACGGATTGTGGATCGCTAAAACGCTTTTTTGGTAAATCCGTGCCTGCCCAAGAATTGGTAAGGGTAGCTCCGGGCATTACTGCACTTACCTTTATTTTATCCTGTTTTAGCTCCTCTCTCAGTACCTTTGTAAATCCTAGTTGTGCGTATTTACTGATACAATACGACCCGCCATTCATGTATGGCGTGATACTGGCTGTAGAGCATATGTTGAATATATAGGGTTTGTTTGACGTCCTCACATGCTCTATAGTGGCACGTGTAAGGTGATAAGTGCTAGCTAAATTGGTGTTTATTTGTGTTTCAAAGCAGCCATCTTCTTCGTCAATTAGGCTGCCTGGTATGAAAACACCCACATTGTTTACCAATACATCGATTGTATTCACTTGGCCCTTTACAAAGCTCGCAAATGCCAATACACCTTCTTTGGTAGAAAGATCCGCAATGCACTGAACTAAGTTTTCATGTACAAAGTCTATGGCCTCGTTACGAGCAGATATAAATACCTTAAAATCTTGGCTTAGGAATAATTCTGCAATTGCTCTTCCTATTCCTTTTGTTCCTCCGCTTACTACTGCTACCCTCATTTTGGTTGTGTTCTTACTACAAATGTAGGTGCTATTTGTGTTTCTTTAGTTGGTTTTACATCGAGTTATAGACAAGCTGTGGACTTTTTATTTAGTGCAGAAATTTGAAGACATTATCTTTACACCCGATATGTCGTTTTTCTATCATTTCGGAAAATACCTACTCTTTCTCAAAGGTATGTTTAGCAAGCCAGAGAAATTGAGTGTTTATATAGACCGTACTATTACAGAGATGAATAATATAGGAGTTGGTTCTCTTGCTATTGTTGTTATTATAGCAATTTTCCAAGGTGCGGTTACTACGTTACAAATTGCGTATCAGCTTATTTCTCCGCTCATATCTAAGCCAGTAATTGGCAGTATTGTAAGCGATAGTAGTATGCTAGAACTAGCACCGACTATTACGTGTCTTGTTTTAGCTGGCAAAGTGGGTTCTCATATTGCTTCAGAAATCGGAACAATGCGTGTAAGTGAGCAGGTTGATGCTTTAGAAGTCATGGGTATAAACTCGAGTGGTTACCTAGCACTACCCAAGATAGTTGGTGGTCTTGTTATGATTCCTCTTCTGGTAGTTATTTCTATTTTTTTAAGTAACCTAGGTGGGATTATTGCAGGAGAAGCTTCTGGGATTCTTACATCCGAAGAATATTTGCAAGGAGCAAGAGAATCGTTTTTACCCTACAACTTGTTCTTTGCACTTGTAAAAGCTTTTACGTATGCTTTTATTATTACTTCGGTATCTGCTTTTCAAGGATATACCACCAATGGTGGTGCTTTAGAGGTTGGGGCTAGTAGTACCAAAGCAGTTGTTTATAGTGCGGTGGCCATATTGTTTTCAGATTATCTATTGGCTCAGTTAATGTTATGATAGAATTAAGAGATGTAAGAAAGTCGTTTGAAGGGGTAGAGGTACTCCAAGGTATAACTACTAAGTTTGAAACAGGAAAGGTAAATCTAGTAATAGGTAGTAGTGGTCACGGTAAGAGTGTCATGATGAAGTGTATGGTAGGCCTTCTGAATCCTACAAGTGGCAATGTATTCTATGATGATCGCGACTTTACAAATTTAGAATACAATAAGCTTCGTGAAGTACGAAAGGAGATAGGAATGCTTTTTCAAGGTACTGCATTGTTTGACTCACTAACTGTAGAAGAAAATGTAGAATTCACGCTTAAAATGTTTACTAACATGACTAAGGCAGAACGTAGAGATCGTGTTAATTTTTGCCTGGAGCAGGTAGATATGATTGGTATCAACAGCAAGTTTCCAGCAGAGATAAGTGGAGGAATGAAAAAGAGGGTAGGTATAGCCAGAGCAATCGCTTTGGACATTAAATACCTTTTTTGTGATGAGCCCAATTCCGGTCTAGATCCAGTAACAAGTAGGCTTATAGATGAGCTACTAAAACAAATTACCGAAGAATTTAATATAACAACTATAATAAATACTCACGATATGAAAACCGTGTTTGATATTGGTGATGATGTAATATTTATACACAAGGGGGTGAATGAATGGAGCGGAAAAGTCAACGATATTAAGGATAGCGGTAACGAGATGCTTACAAATTTTATCAAAGCCTCATTTTTCGATTAGAAACAAATTTACAACAACTCTTTAGCTGAATAATATGAAAAAAATAGTCCTTTTAATGCTCCTATCTGGCTCACTGTTCTCGTTTATTAATATGGTGGATGAAGAGGGAATATTCCCGATGAGTGATCTTTCTAAACTTGACTTGAAAAAAGCGGGATTAGAGATTCATGTAAATGACATTTACAATGAGTCCAGACCTGCCTTGGTAAATGCACTAGTGAGACTCGGAGGATGTACTGGTTCTTTTATTTCAGAGACGGGACTTATCATTACAAACCA
This sequence comes from Bacteroidia bacterium, assembly GCA_028247315.1. Taxonomy (GTDB): domain Bacteria; phylum Bacteroidota; class Bacteroidia; order NS11-12g; family UBA9320; genus UBA9320. Next base: position 65,324 of record JAOKFZ010000002.1, read on the forward strand.
TCATTGTGTGTTTAGTCAAGTAGCTGCTGCCAGTAGCTCAGAAAACAACTACTTAGAGAACGGTTTCTATGCTAAGGATCAATCTAAGGAGATAAAAACGACTTTACCTTGTAAGATTACTCAGTCATACTTTGATGTTTCTGCTCTAGTATTGGCAGGTACCAAAGATGATATGGACGCACTAGAACGTAAAAAGACCATAAAAAATAACATTGCCAAGATAGAAGAACAAGAGCAAAAAAAATATACCAATCTTACAGTAGAAATTTCTGAAATGTTGGTGGGCAAGAAGTATACATTGTTCAGATACAAAACCTTAAATGATGTAAGACTTGTTTATGTACCTCCTAAGAATATAGGTAAATTTGGTGGAGAAACAGACAATTGGGAGTGGCCCAGACACAATGCAGACTTCTCTGTAGTGCGTGCTTATGAAAACGGAGTGCCTTACACACCTGAATCTCACTTAGAAGTAAACCCAAAAGGAACGCAAGAAGGAGACTTTACCTTTATACTGGGCTATCCCGGTAGAACATATCGCAATCAAACAGCGGAGTTCTTAGACTATCAGAACAACTATGTATTACCTATCATTTCAAATTGGTTTGATTATAGAATAGAGGCTACAAAAAAATTCATAGGAGATGATGTGGATTTGCAGCTGGCTTATAGTGGTCGAATAGCTAGTCTGAGTAATACTACCAAGAACTTTAAGGGCAAAATGCAAGGATTGCAGCGTACAGATGTTATTATGCAAACCTACAAGGATCAGAACAAGTTGCGAGAGTATGCAGAGAGTAATCCTAAGTTAAGCTCGTATGTGTCTCTATTCGATAAGAATAAAGAACTGTACAAACGCAAGTTTGAGCTCAGTACCGACTACTTGTACCTCAATCAACTCTATGGTAACGGAATATTTGCGGGTGTAGCATACACCGCGTTGTATGCAGAGAGAGCAATGGCATCTCAAGATAAAAATGCGTACATAGAAGAGAATAAAGGAACGATACTAAAAACGCTAGGTAGCTACAGAGGTGTTGTCAATCGTGCGTCGTTGGAGAAGGAACTTTTTATGGAGTTGTTTTATCGTTTGTCTCAAAGTAAACTGCAAGAAGTAAGAGAAATATTCTATTCAAATACAATAGGGCAAGATAAGGTAGAAATTAAAGCGAATGCAGGGAAACTATGGGAGAGTTCAAAATTGTATGACGTAGCCAAAGCAACCCGTACAATGAACAGTAACCTCTCCAAGCATTTGAAAACAAAAGGAGATTTAGTGACTATTGCATCTAAAGTGAATAAACTATTTGGTGATATGCGAGTGGAAATGAACCAGATTAACGCTGAGATTGATGAGATCATACCCCGTTTCAATGATTTAGAATTGAATCTAAATGGAGGTGAATTTGTTCCAGATGCTAACGGTACTTTGCGTTTCACTTATGGATATATCAAAGGCTATGAGCCAGAAGATGGTGTGATTATGAGTCCTTTTACCACTATAAAAGGAATTCTTGAGAAAGCAGAAGGTACTGATAATCCGGACTATTTCTTGCAACAGGAGTACATAGACAAGATGAAAGAAATAGAGCCTGCAGATGTCCTCAAACATCCTAAGAATGGGGAGGTAGTAGTAGGTTTATTGTACAATATGGATACCACTGGCGGCAATAGTGGCAGTCCTATAATGGACAGTAAAGGTAGAATAGTTGGTGTTAACTTTGACAGAGCATATACAGCAACAATAAATGACTATGCTTGGAATGAGAGCTATAGCCGAAGCATTGGTGTAGATATTCGCTATGTACTATATGTAATGAAGTATTTTGGTGAAGCAGATGATGTACTTGCAGAAATGGGAGTAGAGCTATAAATTATTCTAAAACAACTGTTTAAGATGGTTGTAATATCCGTAGCGGTTAGAATATATGAGAATCATTTGGCAAAATTATTAGTGTGACCACTATTTTTATGCAGGTCAACAAGATGGCGAGATAGATTGTGGCTCTAGGTAGAATGGAGTATCATCCGTATTTAAAGTCGACTGTATGTAATAGAGACTCTATTTTGGTTTAGACGGCTATATTTCGTATTGTTTTTAAGCGAAACATAGTGATCCAGTAATTTCTTTTCTCAAGTAACTGCACCCTTCTTTTTGGTGGAGTAGAGTAGCATGCGACAAGATAGGAATTCTAGTTGTCCTATGACACAGTGAGTGTTATCTGAGTACTTCGTTGCTAACTCCTGTAGTGCTAAATCCTCCGTCGTGAAATAAGTTCTGCATGGTAACCATTTTCGTGTAGTCAGAAAACAACGATATGCAATAGTCTGCACAGGCATTTGCATCTGCATTACCCAATGGACTCATTTTAGCAGCGTAGCTTATAAAATCGTCAAATCCCTTTACTCCACTACCTGCAGTAGTTACCGTAGGAGATTGAGATATGGTATTGACACGTACTTTAGATTTTTTACCATAGTGGTAGCCAAAGTTACGAGCTATACTCTCTAGTATTGCTTTACTTTCTGCCATTTCGCTGTAGTCTGGGAATACGCGTTGTGCAGCTATGTATGTTAGTCCTAGTACAGATCCCCAATCCTTAATGGCATCTGCTTGATAAGCAGCTTGCAGCATTTTATGGAAAGACAATGCAGATATATCATACGTCTTGTGCGTCCAATCGTATTTTAGATTGGTGTATTCTCTTCCTTTTCGTACGTTTAAACTCATTCCTATACTGTGCAACATGAAATCAAATTGACCTCCGAAATGATCCATTGATTTGGCTATTAAGTCTACAACTTGGTCATTATCTGTTACATCACATGGTATTATTGGTGCATTCAGTTTTTCAGAAAGATCACTAATAGCTCCCATTCGCATAGCTATTGGTGCATTAGTAAGTACTATCTCAGCACCCTGTTCTACACACTTCTCGGCTACTTTCCAAGCAATAGAATTGCTGTCTAATGCTCCCGAGATAATTCCTTTTTTCCCTTTTAAAAGATTGTTTGACATAAATGTTTCTTTTGACTTTGCAATGTTAGAAAAATAAAACATTTTTGACCGATAATGAAAAAGGTTTTTTATTTCACACTATTTGCTTCAATGCTTAGTTCTGCCTGTTCCACTTCTTCTGATAAAGGTGCATTAAAAGATGCAGCAATAGGAATAGAAAAAGGGGAAGCGGGTACGTTTACGTTTGACACCAAAGACGGGGTCACTATTACAGCAGATTATTATCCAAATGAAGATGCTCGTAAAATTATTCTGCTGTTGCATCAAGCTGGTTACAGTAGGGGAGAGTATAAGAGTATTGCACCGCGACTTGTAGATAGTGGTTTTGCTTGTTTGGCCGTAGACTTAAGAAGTGGCGGTCTAGTCAATGAAGTTTTTAATGAAACTGCTAAAAGTGCCGAAGAAAAAAGTTTACCCACAAGCTATATAGATGCAAAACAAGATATAGTGACTGCAATAGCTTATGCTTCTGCAAATACGGACAAAGAAATTATCTTATGGGGGAGCTCATACAGTGCATCGCTGTCCTTAATGGTAGCGGCAGAAGATTCATTGGTTGCTAAGGTAGTGGCATTCAGTCCAGGTGAATATCTTAGCAATCAGAATATGGTTAAGAATGCTGTGACTGATCTAGATAAACCTGTATTTATTACAGGTTCAAGTGCAGAGTTTGATATAGTTGTAAGGCCCATAGTTATAGCTTTGAAGAATGCGAGTACTACAGAATATAGACCCAAAGGACCGTCAGATCACGGTTCTAAAACGTTATGGCAACAGAGTAAAGAGTCTAGCTTAATTTATGCGAAGGTGTGTAGATTTCTGAAAGGGTAAAACGATCAATGTTTTACTAGCAGCTTTCCTCTGTATCTCTGGAACCTATCTGCATACAAGTCGTAGTATATGAATCCTTGTGGTAGAGAATAACTGCCTATGCTTATTTCTTCATCGTTTGTTTTTGTAGTTAAAATAATCTGTCCAATGGCATCGTACAATTTAAGTATAAAGGTTTCTTTTTCCTTGTTTTTAAAATGGAGTATAGAGTGGCTCTCTACAGGGTGAGGTACCACGAATATTTCTTGAGTAGCCTTCACCACAACAACACTAATGGTATTTGAATAACCAATATTGCCAAGTTCTAATTTCACATAATTGCGTGCGTTCAATATGGGATTGTTCAATACATAAGAGTAATAACGTTCACTTGAGTCGCCACAAATGCCATAGTAAGTTCCTCTGCGTTCAAACCCAGAAACACTGTCTCGTGATACTTCTATATGTATGTCTTGACAAGTAAAACCAGCCCGAGTCTTCCAGCTTAGGTAAAGCTTGCCGTCTATTGCCGTTGCAGCAAAAGATGTTGCATAGGGATTGTACTCCTCTTGAGCCAAGGAAGAAAAATATGCCAGACCCGAAATAAGTACGAGTAAGGTAATTCTTATCTGCTTGTATATATGTTTACTTTTGCTGCACAAAACACCATGGAAAAAATAGCAACAACTCTTCACGATATTTTACACTCAGACAAGCTTTTTTTATTGGCTGGACCTTGTGCAGTTGAAAATGAAAAAATCACGCTTGAAACTGCTGAATATCTTTCCAGATTAACGGACAAGCTAGGAATTCCTTACGTATTCAAATCATCTTATCGCAAAGCAAATAGAACGAAGTCAAGTTCATTTGCAGGTATAGGAGATGAAAAGGCCCTGAAACTACTCGGTAAAGTAAGGGAAGAGTTTGGTGTTCCTACGGTCACAGATGTACATGAAAGTCACGAAGCATCTATGGCTGCAGAGTTTGTTGACGTATTGCAGATACCTGCTTTTTTGTTCCGACAGACGGATTTATTACAAGCTGCTGGTCGTACCGGTCGTGTAGTAAATATAAAAAAAGGGCAATTCGCTGGAGCAGAGGCAATGCAATTCGCCGCTAATAAGGTAAAAGAAACAGGAAATGATAAAGTACTACTTACCGAACGTGGTAATATGTTTGGATATGGTGATATGGTAGTAGACTATCGCAATTTGGTATGGATGAAGGAAATGGGATATCCTACTGTTATGGATGTAACACACTCACTGCAGCAACCCAATAATGGGAGTGGAGTAACTGGTGGTTTGCCTCAGCTGATAGAGCCTATGGCTAAAGCAGCAGTAGCAGTAGGAGTAAGTGGTTTATTTATAGAAACTCATCCTGACCCAGCAAGTGCACTGAGTGATGGAGCCAATATGTTGCCACTTCACAAGATTGAAGAGTTGCTTATCAAGCTACTAAGGCTTCGTGAAAGTCTGTAAACTCACTTTTATAAAAAGAGAGAGAGAATTGGTTACCCAATCTCCCTCTCAACCAACTAACCAATAAAATCAAATTCACCCACCTCAATAACGGTAACGTTGCGTGAATATTTTGTTATCGATGAATTTTATTGTTATTGGCCTTGACAATACATTAGCTGCCAATGCCTGTTTCCTAAACAAATTCTATATAGTCTAGGTTTTCGGAACTCCAGTCTTGGCGACACGAGAATTCTTGTCAGTTTTACTCATACTTGGGACTACACCATTGTTTCCATTTACCCGAAAATGTGGTACATAATAAGGTCCCTTCCTATCGTATTACTAACATCTGTAATCATAGGATCCCCATACTAAATATGCACGGCTATCGGTACTACACTTTCCTCGTTTTTGTCTGTTATCCGAGTCAAGGTGAGTCTGTCCCAATCATTGCAACTGCTACAAGCAGAGTCAAACAACATCAGGTTTATAATCCATGCGAGAGTTAAAGTAGATGCATCATTATTTATTGGCTTCGGTAGGTAGAAACTATTTTGACAAGCTACAATAACTGAAGTCAAAAGCCCAAAAATTAAAGCATTTTCTTTCATTGTGTATATGTTCTCATGTCCTCGAACGAAAATTGAAGCAATCCTTACGCTGAATCTGACAGAAATAAATATTTTCGCAGAGAAAAATAGCATTATTCATAATAGTATGGCATTATACCTTTCAGAAATAGTTTCAGTAGCCGGCAAGCCAGGACTACAAAAATTAGTCGGTAACAGAGCAAACGGACTTATAGTAGAGTCTCTGGATGCAGCTGGAAAACGATTCCCAACGAGTCTTACTCAAAAAGTTTCGTTTCTTAGCGATATATCGATGTATACCTATGATGGCGATGAAAAACTTGAAGAAATTCTTAAGAAACTTCATACAGTTGCAGAAGGAGGCATAGAATTGATTTCTAAGAAAAGCAGTGCTGATGAAGTACACGCTTTTTTCAGAAAAGTAGTTGAAAACTTTGACGAAGATCAAGTATATAACTCTGATATACTCAAGCTCGTATCGTGGTACAAGATATTGAAGGATAAGGTAGATTTTAATCAACTGACAGAACCAGAAACTAGTGAAGATGATAAGTCTGTTGTTAAAAAATCGGCTGCTAAGAAACCTATCAAAAAGGCTACTCCAAAAGGTGCTCCAAAAGCTCAGAGTAAAGCCAAAGGTGGTGTTAAAAAAACGGGCAATCTTAAGGCTGGATAGTATAGTTTACTTGGCTAATTTTAATCCCAGCCAAGCAAATGGAAAATAGGCGAATGCTAAGTCTACTATAGTTGGTGACAAAGGAGTGCCAATCATACTGGCTACAGTTATTCCACCTATAAAGAACCAAGTACCGACGATAATTCCTACAGTTTGTTTTCTGCGAATTGCCAATTTTACGGCAACAAAGGCGGCTACAAATGTTCCTATGGCATGTGCTAAGAATGGTATGATATAATGTTTAGCCTCATACAAGTGAATGTTTGCTCTGATGGACTTTATATCCTCGGGGTCTACACCTAGTGGTGGAGAGATGTATATGCCCCCTTTAGAAACAATGAGCATGTTAAAAGCACTCCCTACCAACACACCTCCACTTATGGCTAAAAGATTTCGTAATACAGGTTTCATGATTTTATTCCTTGCTAAATTATTACCAAAAGTAGTTATAACTACCTAAAATATGCTTGACGAAGATCTAAATGATTCAATGGATTTACTTTAATGTTCTCTAATTTATTAGAACGAATCCAGATACTTTCATCATAGAAAAGCAATATGTATGGCTGGTCCACCCCTAGTTTGTGTTGTAAACTTACAAATAAGTCTTGTCGTTTTATAGGGTCGGTTTCTGATAGAAGTTGCAAATATTCTGTATCAAATTCTGGGTTATTATAGCGTGTGTAGTTTGGCCCGATAGGAGCCTTGTTTTTACTATAAAAACAGGCCATATAGTTTTCTCCATCCGGATAATCAGCTATCCAACTACTTCTAAAAAAAGTCAAGTCTCCGGCAGATTTTTGCTGCTTGAGTATACTACTGGGCACTACATCGATCTTAATTTGGATACCTATGTCTGCACAATTTTTTTGCACTAGGATGCAGAGGTCTAAATAGTCAGCAGTAGTCGTAAGTATAAGAGGCTTGGTCTGCTTTACGGCAGATTTTACGAGATATTTTTGGGCCAAATAACGGTTGTACTGGTATTCCTTAGTAGCTTCATAAGCTGGTAGACCTATAGGACAAAAGCCTCCATTTGCTGGTTTCCCTACTCCGTTACGGAGGTAGCGTATCATTTTTATTCTATCAATACTGTGATGTATTGCCTTTCTGAAGTTGACATCTTGCACGGGGGAAGTACTGTCTTCCAAATTAAAAGCTAAGTACTCGGTATTCAGAAAAGGACTTTTTTTTAGCTCAAAGTTGTTCTTATATTCTGATTTTAATGTGCCGTCTACAGTGAGTATTTCATCTTTGAAGGAACTCTCTAACCCGGTAAATAAGTCTAGCTTACCTTGTGTGAAATCGAGTAATTCTGTTTGTTTACTTTGTACAAAACATATGGAAATGGCATCTATTTTAGGAATGGGGTTTGCTGGTGTTGACTCATAGTAGTTTTCATTTTTTATAAGGTTGAGTTTTATGCCGTCTGCCCAGTTTGCAAACTGAAAAGGACCGGTACCTACGGGGTTTTTACCATAACTATCCCCGTAATATTCTACTGCCTCCTGAGGCACTACATAGCAGTATGCCATGGTGAGCATACGCAGTAGTGGTGTAAATGGCTTTTTAAGATTAATCTCTAGTGTACTGTCATTTGGTGCATAAAATGGATCTGTCCTGTCGATTATTTCATTGAAAATCCATGCTCCATCAGAGGCTGTATTTGGATTTATTATTCTATTGAATGAGTATACAAAATCGTTAGCAGTTACTTCTCGCTTTTCGTTTTTAAAAACAGGGTCGTTGTGGAAAAATATGCCCTTTTTGATCACAAAAGTATACGTTTTAGCATCTGAGGATACAGTGTAGTTTTTTGCAATAGCAGGTATGATATTTAAATTATCGTCGAGCTGAAGAAGTCCGTTAAATAGCTGATTTACAGTGCGTATGTTTTCTTGTGTTCGGGCAAAGGCAGGATCCAATGAACTGATACCCGTAGGACTATTGAACCGGATAATCTGTTTTTGTTCGTTTTGACTTTCATTTTTGCAAGAAATCAACATTAAAGTGATGTGTATAACTACTAAAAACCTGTTAATTATCGACCTATTAATCTGCTTAGATTTGAATTTCAAAGATTTACTACGGTGCAGCCACAGATTACATATTACGGACATTCGTGCTTTTCGATTAAAGTTGGCGGTAAAAATATACTGTTTGATCCGTTTATTTCTCCGAATCCGCAAGCAAGTATGGTCGATGTTTCCACAATACAACCTGACGTGATGCTCATATCACATGGACACGGAGATCACATAGCAGATGCAGTTGCTATAGCGAAACAAAGTAAGTGCAGCGTGGCAGCAGCATATGAGGTTACAGAGTGGATGGCTGCTCAAGGTGTAGAGAACTGCTTTCCCATGAATACGGGAGGAACACTAGATTTAGACGTTTGCAAAATAAAAATGGTAAGAGCTGAGCACAGTAGTTCATTTCCTGATGGCAGTTATGCCGGAGATGCTATTGGTTTTGTCGTTCACAATGAGGAAACTTGTTTTTATTACGCTGGAGATACAGCACTTACGCTAGACATGCAACTTATACCCTTAGAGTTTAAACTTGATTTTGCCTTTTTACCGATAGGTGATAACTTTACTATGGGTGTGGGTGATGCATGCAGGGCTGCTAAATTACTCAATTGTAATGAAGTTGTAGGAATGCATTTTGATACTTTTCCGCCTATAGAAATAGACCACAAACAAGCTAAAAAAACGTTTAAGGATAACGATATACATTTAACATTACCCATTATTAATCAAACAATAGAACTATAATAAATATACCATGTCGAAAATAATTTGTGTAGCAAACCAAAAAGGAGGAGTAGGAAAAACGACGACAGCAACAAACCTGGCGTACAGCCTTGCTGTATTAGAAAATAGGGTACTGCTTGTAGATGCAGATCCACAGGCTAACTCTACATCTCATCTTGGGATGGACCCTAAAAACGTAAGACTAGGGTTGTATGAGTTGATGGTGCAAGACCTAAACCCTACAGATGCTATCTTGGATACTAAGTATGAGTATCTTAAAATATTGCCAGCAAATATTGATTTAGTAGGAGCGGAGATAGAGATGATAGATTTACCCAACCGCGAGAAAATTATGGGTAAAATGTTTGATAAGATAAGAGACAATTATGAGTTCATTATCATTGATTGCTCTCCGTCACTAGGACTTATTACTACGAATGCCCTTGGAGCAGCTGATTCGGTAATAATCCCTGTACAGTGCGAGTACTTTGCACTGGAAGGATTGGGTAAATTGCTTAATACTATTAAGATTGTACAACGCAGTATCAACATTAAATTGGAAATAGAAGGCCTACTTCTTACGATGTATGATTCTCGTTTAAGATTAAGTAATCAAGTAGTAGAAGAAGTTAAACTACACTTCCAACAATTGGTTTTTGATACCATAATAAAAAGAAATACGACGCTAAGTGAGGCTCCGAGTTTTGGGATACCAGTACTCGAGCATGATGCCACAGCATCCGGTAGTTTAGGTTACCTAAACCTGGCTAGAGAGTTGCTCCAAAAAAATGGGATGACCAAAATAAGTGAGGAAGAAAGAATCATACAGTAAATGACAAAACGAGTATTAGGAAGAGGACTCAGTGCATTGCTCGAAAACGCAGATACTGATATCACAAGCATAGAACCCAAAGCACTGCACAGTATTGCAGATATTCAGATTAGCCAAATTATTGCTAATCCGTTTCAACCTCGAACAGAGTTTGACGACGTAGCACTCAACGAGCTTTCTGAATCGATTAAAATACACGGTGTAATACAGCCAATAACCGTGCGTAAAATGGGATACGAAAAGTATGAACTCATAAGTGGTGAGCGACGAACTCGAGCTTCTATATTAGCTGGCCTAGCACATATTCCTGCTTACATTAGGTTGGCAAATGACCAGCAAATGCTAGAGATGGCTCTGATAGAAAACATACAGCGTGAAAACCTTAATGCTATCGAGATTGCCTTGTCGTATCAACGATTATTAGAAGAATGTGATCTAAAACAAGACGAATTAGGAGACAGAGTAGGGAAGAAACGAAGTACGGTGAATAATTACCTCCGCTTGTTGCGTTTGCCAGAAGAAATCCAACTGTCCATAAAAGATGGTAAACTCATGATGGGCCACGCTCGTGCTTTGGTAAATGTAGAAGATACCCATACGCAACTGGCACTATTTAAAGCTGCGGTAAATGGGAATCTAAGTGTTCGCCAAGTAGAAGAATTGGTGCGAAATGAGAAAGAGGTAGGTGAAAAGAATTCTAGCAAATCTGCTGCTACGTACTTTGATTTTACCAACTATATTTCTCGTAAGGAGAAGATAGAGAAGCAACTTGGTACAAACGTTAAATTCAAATCGCGTTCTAGCGAAAATGGGACCATTCATATTAGTTTTTCGTCTAAAGAACAGTTAGATGATATCCTGAAGAAAATGGAATAATACCTTTGCGGTAATGAAAAGAGGGTTTGTTTCTTTTATACTACTTGCTATGGCTGCATTTGGCTATGCTCAGCGGCCCTATCATGCTGCGTATTTACAAAACTTCTCACAAAGTGATGCCGCACAACAGCTAGATTTAACAAAGGATAGTACTGTATGGACTAGGCCCAAGAAGGCCACCGTTCTAGCAATGATATTGCCAGGTGCAGGCCAGCTTTACAATAAAAAATATTGGAAAGCAGCTGTAGTATATGCGGGTGTCGGCGGACTTATTTATAGCTACCGTTTCAACAAAGATAGCTTGGCAGCGTATCAAGCTATTTTGATAAATAAGATACAGTCTGCAAATGATACGTCAATAGCAGACAACTTTCCGCTACTTACTACTGCAGGAGTTACCAGTAATCGAGACTTTTATCGTAGAAATAGAGATGTCACCATCATAGGTTTTGTAGCTCTGTATGCTCTGCAAATAATAGATGCCAATGTAGACGCTCACCTTCGAGAGTTTGAAGTAAACGAAAATTTATCCTTGCATGTATCTCCAGATATAATGCGTACAAGACCAGGAATGGGTACGTACAATGGTATTACACTTACGCTGCGACTGAAATAAAGCGGTATTTTTTGTCATTCTAAAAAACGTCTCTCCTCCGCCAATACTTTTGGTGTTGCAGGTAAATGAATACATTCGCAACTCAATACAGAATTCAAAAATATGCAACATATATCAGTAATAGGATCAGGAACTATGGGTAACGGAATAGCCCATGTCTTTGCTCAGAAGGGCTACAAGGTAGCACTTATAGATATTAGCCAGCCAGCACTAGATAAAGCTCTAACTAATATAGCTAAAAATCTGGACCGTATGGTGGCCAAAGAGAGAATCTCTGAAGCTGATAAAGCCAGTACGCTTGCAAATATTACAACATACACTGCTTTGGCAGAAGGGGTGAAATCTGCAGATTTAGTTGTAGAAGCAGCCACCGAGAATAAGGAACTGAAGTTTAAAATATTTAAGGAGATGGATGCACATGCACCTGCAGGATGTATTTTAGCGTCGAATACTTCGTCTATTAGCATCACAGAGCTTGCTGCACAAACAGGTAGACCAGATAAGGTGATAGGAATGCACTTTATGAATCCGGTTCCTGTAATGAAGCTTGTAGAGATTATCAATGGATACAACACATCTAAAGAAGTTACCGCAACTATAGATGAGCTCAGCAAGAAAATAGGTAAAGTCCCTGCTATGGCAAATGACTATCCTGGTTTCATAGCCAATAGAATATTAATGCCAATGATAAATGAGGCTATATGGACGCTGCACGAAGGAGTAGGAGAGGTGACCAATATAGACACAGTAATGAAGCTTGGTATGGCTCACCCTATGGGTCCATTGCAACTAGCAGATTTTATTGGACTAGATGTATGTCTAGCTATACTAAATGTACTGCACGACGGTTTTGGTAATCCTAAGTATGCACCGTGTCCATTGCTAGTCAATATGGTAAATGCGGGTAAGAAGGGAATTAAGTCTGGAGAAGGATTCTACTCATGGACACACGGAACTAAAGAGCTTATAGTCAGCGATAGTTTTACTTAGGAGTGTGAGGAGATAAGAGTAACTAGTCATTCTTATTGAAGGTATTGAAGCACTGTCCGATAGGGGCGGTGCTTTTTTTTATCACTGTCATTGCATGGATAAAATGATATGGTTAAATGTGTTAACAAAAGAAGCTCCAAACACTTAAGTGTTTGGAGCTTCTTTTGTTAAATTATTTTAAAGGAATTACTGAATCTTCTTAACGTTGATTGCGTTAAGACCTTTCATTCCTTTTTCTAGCTCAAACGATACTTTGTTTCCCTCTATTACGTCTTCTGTAAGACCTTTGTAGTGAACGAAATAACTCTCGCCTGTACCTATTTCTTTTATGAAACCAAAACCTTTTTCCGTATTAAAGAAATCTATTTTACCCTCACGAGTAGCATCCATATCAAACTCTTCTTGCTTTGGAACACTGGTTACTATGTCGTCTAGCTCAAATTCTATTTTAGCATCTGGATCTGGTGGTGTATCTGATATATTACCATGCTCATCTATATAAGCCATCATGTTATCAAGTGTACCTTCAGTAGCATTCGCTTTACGCTCTGCACGCTTTTCCTCTTTTTCTTTCTTCTTCTTACGGCGTTTTTTTTCCTTTTCTTTTTTGGAATAAGTTTCTTGTGATTTAGACATTAATTACTGTTGTATTATAAGTTATTGGTTACAAAGATAAGTAACATTTTGCTATGTTGAGCAGGGACAGCAGGCTTGTGACTAATAATTTGTATTTTATGATTTTGGAAAGTGTTAAAAGCTGAAAAAATGACACCATATTTATACAGTTAATATCTCATGACACTAAATAAGCTTCAGATGAGATATAACCGACTTCTGGCAGTATTAGGGATTGCTTGGAGCATTTGCAAAATGAGGACTCAGTTACATGCTGCGAACATGATACGCCAATATACTCTAAAGTAAGGAAGAGGTGATGGAGATACCTTAAATTAGTAGGGGTAGTTTTCGTCTATTCTAATCGATTATCAAACGTTATCACTGTTTTATCATGTAGATATAGTCTGAGCCAAAATATTTTGCATATTTGCTACATATGAGAAATATCAGTTTACTTCTACTTGTAGCGAATTCATTCTTAAGCTTTTCACAAGGCAAATTACTAACCATACAAGATGCCATCACCGGTTACCATCTATATCCAAGAGGATTGTCTGATGCACAGTGGTTACCAGGAGGTAAGTGGTTTAGCCAAATAGCTGTACTAGACGGTAAACGGACCATAGAAATTCAAGAGATTGCCGCAACTAAAGGAAGAAATATATCCGTTTCATTAGAAGATATAAATGCTACTCTTTCGGGAGATGCTAAACTAAAACGCCTGCCGCGAGCACATTGGATAAGTGTAAGAGAATTTCAGTTTATAAGCAACAATGTTGGGTATGCTTACAATATAGAAGAGAAAAACACCCGAAGGCTCACTTTTGAGAATACTGTTGGGGTAAATAGTCCTCAGTACTTTGCAGACGGCTCTGGTATGTATGGTGAGACCGCAAATGGGTTTGGCTACTGCAGAAACCACAAAGAGATAGAGATATACTCGGATACAGACGGAATTATATTGGGTAAGACGGTGCATCGCTCAGAGTTTGGCATCACCAATGGGCTATTCCCTTCTCCAAGCAATAAGCTAATGGCATACTATGATATGGATGAGCGTATGGTGACTAAATATCCGCTATATCAACTTGCAGATACTCCTGCTACCGCAAAAATGCTACGTTACCCTACGGCAGGGGCCAAAAGTCACCATGTAGCAGTAAAGGTAAAGAATATGGAGACAGATGCTGATCCAATAGTCATAAAGACTACAGGGGATAAAGAACAATACCTTACCAATGTAAGCTGGAGTACAGATAATAAATTTATACTCATCGCTATTGTAAACAGAGCACAAGATCATATGTGGCTCAATCAGTACGATGCTGTGACAGGAGATTTCGTAAAAACACTTTTTGAAGAGAAAAATGATAGGTATGTTGAACCTGAACATCCTGCGGTATTTTTTAAAAATGATCCAAATAAATTCATTTGGTGGAGTGAACGAGATGGATACAACCATCTATACTTATATGACCTAGAAGGCAATCTAATAAAGCAGCTGACAAAAGGCAATTGGGTAGTAACGGAGTATCACGGAATGAGTTCGGATGAGAGTACGCTGTATATTACCTCAACTAAAGAGACACCACTGGAACGTCACTTATATAGTGTAGACATGCTAAGCGGTAAAATGAAAAACCTGACACGAACACCTGGTTATCATAGAATAACGGCAAACGAAGACTGTGCTATGTTTATAGATGACTATAGCAATACGACCACGCCCAGAGAAGTACGCTTGATAGATAGTAAAGGAAATTTAAAAGAAATAATAACGAAAGCAGACAATCCATTAGCATCGTATAAGCTAGGAAAGATGGAAATCGGAAAACTAGAGGGGAAAAGTGGTGAGGATTTATATTACCGTGTCTTC
The DNA here is from genome assembly GCA_028247315.1 of Bacteroidia bacterium. Classification (GTDB taxonomy): domain Bacteria; phylum Bacteroidota; class Bacteroidia; order NS11-12g; family UBA9320; genus UBA9320. The sequence goes on from JAOKFZ010000002.1 coordinate 80,446, forward strand.
AAACCGACAGATTTTAACCCACGAAAAAAATATCCTGTTGTGGTTTATTTGTACAATGGTCCACACTTGCAACTGGTTACGAATAAATGGCTTGGAGGAGCAAACCTGTGGTATCAGTATATGGCTCAGAAAGGCTATGTTGTGTTCAGCATAGACGGCCGAGGTAGTGCAGATAGGGGATTTGCTTTCGAAAGTGCCATACACCGGAACTGTGGAGAGAAAGAAATGGAAGATCAACTCACAGGCGTAGAATGGCTCAAAAAACAGAAATGGGTAGATGCAGAGAGAATGGGTATACATGGATGGAGTTATGGTGGTTTTATGACAACAAGCATGATGAGTAGGCACCCGGGTGTTTTCAAAGCAGGAGTGGCCGGTGGCCCCGTGATAGACTGGACGCTTTATGAGATAATGTATACCGAACGCTACATGGATACACCACAAGAGAACCCCGAAGGATACAAACGTACTAATCTTAAAAATCATGTGAAAAATCTGGAAGGAAAACTACTCATGATTCATGGCGGACAAGACGACGTAGTACTCTGGCAGCATAGCCTACAGTACTTGGAAACTGCTATAGACGAAGGTGTGCAGTTAGACTACTTTGTGTATCCTAATCATAAGCACAATGTAAGGGGTAAAGACCGTATACACCTGTATCAGAAGGTAAGCGAGTACTTTTTTGATCACTTATAGAACAATAAACATGAAACGAGAACTCATCATGTTGATACTGTGCCTTATGTATGCCACGTTAGTAGCACAAATAAATACTCCAGTATTAAAAGACGTTACTGAGGATATAATAAGGAGAACTACAGAAGAGGAGAGAGTTAAGTCTAACAAAGCGACAATGACTATACGCTCTCTGAGCTTGGTTCCTGATCGTGAGATAGTCACTATAGAAGATTCAGATACGCTTCGGCTGTACAGCGATAGTTACGAAGGGTTGGAACTACTAGACAGTGTGTTGGGCGATTATTCTGTATTTATTACAGGAGAAAACCACACCTATACTGAGAGCAATGCTCGTCTTTGGTTTAAAATGATCAAGTATTTGAATGAAAAAGCGGGTGTGCGTAATGTCATGTTTGAATACGGACAGACATATGGTTTCTTGGTAAATGAGTACATGAAAACAGGTGATAGTCTCCTTTTTAATAGCATAGACCGTTTTGCATATCCAGAGTATAGTGCTGTTATCAAAGAACTAAAAGTATATAACGATAGCTTACCCAATGACAAAAAGTTACACTTTACGGCTATCGATATAGATCGCGGCGTCTATCCTATTGTAAAAGCGTTGGATTATCTGCTTGCCAGTAGGAATACGATGCCTTCAGATTCTATTTCATTGCATATACAAAGTGTACAGAGTTTAGCTGGCTACAATGACTACAAGTTAAATGAGGAGTTGAAATATCCTGGTGTGTTCACCTTTAAAACAAGGAGCACTTTGGCTCTATTAGCAGCAAATTTTGTTACGAATAGACAAGATTATATAGACTACCTAGGAGATGACTACGAACCATTTCGCAGGATAATAGAAGATCAATATACCGCACGTGAAAAATGGCACCAATACAAAGAACAAGACGCCGTACAGCAGTATGTTTTTCGTGAGAATTATATGCACAAAGTGTTTCTAAAAGAACGGTCCCAAAATCCGGGCAACTGGTTTGGGCAGTTTGGTAGGTGCCATACAACCAAGTCGCACAAGGAGAATAACTCGTGTGAGTGGTTTGAGTTCAATAGCCTAGCACAACGGATTATAAACACTAAAGGCGGTGAATTGCAGAATCAGGTGCTTACGCTAGCCCAAGTGTACGAAACAGATAGAAATTTTGGACCAATGCATGAAGAAAATGAAGACGGTTTTAGACAATACTTCAAACGCATGCCTGAAAATAGTCTTGTAATTTTTGATATCACAAAGGATTCATTACTGAACGCAGGATATGGCCAAGACTTTGATTATCTCATTTTTAATACAAACAACACAAGAGGTGAGTCATACGAATACCTCAATACAGTGCGAAGCAATGAGGAGGATGATACCAAAATCGCATATCTATTTGGTCTAGGTGAGCAGAACATAGACGTTGCTGATTTTGTACAACAGTTTGGAAATATAGGATATTCAAGTTTACTTACTTCTCCATTTCAGTTTTACGAGTTTGCTGTATCGGCTACTAAAAACGGTTGGGTAAATACTACCGTTCTTAGCTTTTTACGCCCTCAATCGAGCTTTGCGGGTACTACGGAGTGGACCATAGATGGGTATGGTCTTACAAATAATGTTGGATACGATATTTTTGAAGAAACAAAGTGGCTAGACATAATACCCTCATTGGGTTTTGGTTTTCAGCAATTGAATGCTTTGGCCGTAGAGTTTCCTGATAGCACAGGTAGCTTGGCTCAAGGATACATAGGAGAGGAGAAGCATACGCTACACACTAATCCTGCTGTTATTTTTGATTTTAATGGTGTTGTGGGATTGCACTTGGGTAAGTTCAATCTTGGAGCTAAGGCAGGTTATAAAATTGATGTAAGCAAAACAAGATGGCGAACAGGTGATCATCTGCTCAAAACGGGAGCAGTAACAAGCCTATCGGGTTTTTACCAATCTGTCTTTTTTGGGTTGGAATTTTGATAGATAAGAGACAGGGATGTTTGTGATATAAGCGCTATAATTGAAGTGAGATAGTTATTATGAATAAAACATATACAAACATTGTTCTGTTAAGTGTGCTTATTGGGGCTTCATTACTTTACGGATGTAAAGATGAAGAAGCGAAAACTGAAGATACTCTTTGCCCTCAAAAAGAATGGTATGCAGATGCTGATGGAGATGGACTAGGTGATCCTAATGTACGTTTGAAAGACTGCAATCAACCAGAAGGTTTCGTATTAAATAGTGATGACAAAGTCGATGCTCGAGCAACTTCCAAAGGAGTCCCGATGGTTTTTAAGGTGACTGGAGAAACTTGTCCCCCATGTGGAGGTTGGGGATGGACAGCTTTTTCAGATTTGGTATATCGATATCAAGGTGGTAAGGCTCTTAGTTGGGGGAATTATGGTTCAGGTTTTTCGAATGGATACTTTAGAAATCAAGAAGCCAGTCCTACTATGCAGGCTTTCCAAGATCGGTTTGCACCAAATAGTTCTAAACCAAATTTTGTAGTAAATGGGAGAAACTACACTACAAGTGCAGCTGATGCTCAGAATGCCGCAGATGCATTTATGAACACTACCAAACCGATTGGTATGGTAATGAATGCGAGAATTGAAGGTGATAGATTAATAATAGATGCGGAAGCAGAAGTGTTTGAAAATGCAGCAGGAACATACGTGCTTGGAGCCTACCTCATAGAGGATAAGGCTCTCGGTCCACAATCTGGAGAGGCAGGAGCAAATGGTGATGCCGAGCATCATAATGTGATGAGAGGCTCACTTTCTGATAATGCTTGGGGAGAGGTAATTGTAGAAGATGGTTTAGTTGCAGATACGGTACACGAGAAGACCTTTATAATGGATATTCCTAAAGGCTATAATAGAGATAACTTTGCTTATGGTCTTATCGTATGGAAGAGAATATCTACTGTTCATATTTTTGTGAATGCCTATGCTACCCAGTAAATAGAAGAAAAATTTTAAGAAAAAAGGGAGAATGGCATTAGTGCTATTCTCCCTTTTTATATCTAGATAGTTGTAGACGATTACTTACTGTTCTAGCAATATCATCTCTTCCAATAGCTCGTCACATGCTGCACTTACGTTGGTTACTGTTTGGGTAGCAGCAGAGTGTTCTTTGCTTAGTTTTTCTAAGTCGTCTGGTGTTAGGTTAGCTGCATCGGCAAGTTTAGCCTCTACTTCTTTTAGATGTTTCTTGGCATTGGTGAGTTGCTCCTCATTTTGATCCAGCTTTTTCTGGAGCTTCTTTAGTTGCTCTTTGGCCTCATCTTTTTGTTTCCATGATCCTTTACTATCTGTAGGAGTTGTAGGTGCAGCTGTTGTTTTCTTTAGTTTTTTTACTGCTGGAGCTAGTGATTGTTGTTCTACTTTGTACAGGTATTCTTTGTAGTCTCCCGGATATTCGCGTACATCTTCGTCTTCTATCCACCATACTTTATTCGCTAGCTTCTCTATAAAATACCTGTTGTGCGATACGAATATGAGTGTGCCTTCATAGCGTTTTAGTGCTTCTATGATAATCTCTATGCTATCTATGTCCAAGTGATTGGTAGGCTCATCCAGTAGCAGGAAGTTGGCTTCAGATACAAGTGTTTTGGCCAAGGATACCCTTGCTTTTTCACCACCACTGAGTACTTTTATTTTCTTAAATACATCGTCTCCACCAAAAAGGAAACAACCCAGCATAGAGCGTAATTCCATATCGGTTTTGTGCGGTGCATCGTATTGCAGTTCTTGGAGTATCTCATAGTCCATATGCAGACTCTCTAGCTGATGCTGAGCGTAGAATGAAGGATCTAGATTGTGACCTTCTTTACGCTCTCCTTCAAAGTCTATTTCTCCGGCAATAATGCTGAGAAAGGTAGATTTTCCCGTACCATTGGCACCTATAAGAGCAATCTTATCACCACGTACTATTTCTCTTTCTACTCTATCAAAAAGGAGCTTATCTCCAAAACCTTGGGTAATTCCGTTGAGGTCCATCACGACCTTTCCACTTTGTCTACCAACCTTAAAATCAATTTTAAGGTTGGATTTGTCTTCTTGAATTACTTCTATTTTTTCAATCTTCTCTACCATTTTCACCCTTGATTGGACTGCTTTAGCTTTACTCGCCTTAGCCTTAAATCTATTGATGAATTTCTCTTGCTCTTTTATATACTGGTCTTGGTTGGCTGCTTGTCTGCTTATCAGATCATCACGTTCTACCTTTGCCTTAAGGAAGAAATCATAGTTCCCATCCCATAAGTATAATTTCTTACCGCTGAGTTCTGCCGTTTTGGTAATCATCTTATTCAGAAACTCTCTATCGTGAGATACGATAATGACACTTCCAGGATATCCGCTCAAATAACTCTCCAACCATTCAATACTTGGTAAGTCCAAGTGATTGGTAGGCTCATCCATTAGCATAATATCTGGCTCCTCCAGTAGCATTTTGGCTAAAACCACACGCATACGCCATCCACCACTAAACTCTTGCATTGGTCGGCTTAGATCCGCCGTAGTAAAGCCGAGTCCTTCAAGTATTTCAGCAGTCTTATTGTCCATGTTGTAACCATCAAGAGCATCGAATTCCTCTTGGTAGTCAGACATACGTAGAATATTTTCTTCACTAGCATCCGTCTCCATCAGGAGATAGAGCTTTTCTAATTCGGCTTGTAAAAATATGGCTCGTTCAAATGCTCCTTTGGCGTGCTCTAGTATGGTTTGGCCACCGTCTTCACTTATCATATCTTGCGATAAGTAGCCAAGATTAACACCGCCTGCTTTGTTTATAGAACCTTCTCTAACTTCATACTTACCCATGATAAGTTTTAGAAGAGTAGATTTACCTGCACCGTTTTTGCCGATAAGGCCTATACGCTCACGGGGTTTTACAAACCAATCTATATCTTTAAAAAGATAATTACCGCCAAACTCGAAGGATACGTTTTGAATATGAAGCACGTCTAAAAATAAATGGCTGCAAAGGTAAGCTTATAGTTAAGAGTATAGAAGAGGTAGGGGAGAGTTATTTGGAGAGTTTCAGTCAAAATAAATCGTTGTGAGGAGTCAACTCCACAAGGCTGATATAGGCCAGGTAGATAAGTACACACGTAATTAGAACAACACTAACGACAATAATACGATTCGTTCTATTTCTTTTGTTGATGTACTTCATTGCCCTTTCTCTTCCTGCTTGTACTTCTTCTGGAGATAGCTTAGGAATTAGGTTGGCATTCGTATTTTCGTTGCCTGTGCCTATGTAATGATTCCTTAGCTTTCTATATTTCTTTACGCTCGATCGAAGTCTAGTGTTTTCCTTACGGACGCTTTCCATTGAGCCAACGCTTCCAAATCCTCCCATTTTACGAAGGTATAAAATCTGGAGGAGTGATCAGCGGTAGAAATACCTGATGATAACATAGCATACTAATCCGATGGAGATGATTGCTAAAAATACTATCTGAACGTAGATACGAAAGTTCCTTATGGTATAATATGCCTTGGCACGTTTGCGTCCTTCGGCTAGCTCTGCGGGTGTGAGGATGGATGGTTTCGAGATATTCGGTTTGTTGCCTTGGCCAATATATAGACTACGTATTTTTTTATACCTCTTTACAGAGTGACCACGCATGCGAGCGTTATCCCTTATTATGTTGTTACTTGTATCAGATGTGCCCACAGCTCAAAAATAAAAAAAATGCCCTTCAACTCAATGAAAGGCATTTTTAGACTGTAAATTTTGGACTATAAATCGTGCCCCATTTTCTCTTTTTTGGTAGCTAGGTATCCTTCGTTGTGCGGATTGGACTCTACTTGTAACGTTACATTTTCTACTATCTCGAGCCCGTAACCGATTAGTCCTTTGCGTTTTTTTGGATTGTTGCTCATTAGTTTCATTTTAGAAACGCCTAGGTCGCGCAGTATTTGTGCTCCTACGCCATAGTCACGCTCATCCATTTGAAAACCGAGCTCTATGTTAGCTTCTACGGTATCTCTACCGTTTTCTTGTAGCTTGTATGCCTTTAGTTTATTGAGGAGGCCAATTCCACGCCCTTCTTGGTTCATATACACAATGACTCCTCTGCCTTCCTTTTCTATGGTTTGCATGGCTCGTTGTAGTTGCTCACCACAATCGCATCTGCAGCTACCAAATATATCTCCTGTGATACAACTGGAATGCACGCGTACCAGTACAGGCTCATCTTCTTTCCACTCGCCTTTTACCAATGCGAGGTGATCCATACCATTGCTTACTTGCTTATAGGCGTGCAGCTCAAAGTTGCCATAGTCGGTAGGCATGTGCACGTCTATTTGCTTTTCAATTAGACTTTCATGCTTTAGTCGGTATTCTATGAGATCCGCAATCGATACTATTTTCATATCGTGCTTTGTAGCTACGGCCCAAAGGTCTTTTAAGCGTGCCATGGTACCATCCTCGTTCATGATCTCAACAATGCATCCTGCTGGTTCAAAACCGGCTAACCGTGCAAAGTCTATGGCTGCTTCTGTGTGTCCTGCTCTACGCAATACGCCTTGCGTGCGAGCTCTAAGGGGGAATATGTGTCCTGGTTTACCCAGTTCTTTAGGATCCGTGGCAGGATTTACAAGAGCTTGTATGGTCATAGCTCTGTCGTATGCAGAGATACCTGTACTGGTACCGTGGCCGATTAAATCTACAGATATGGTAAAAGGCGTTTCAAACTGAGCTGTATTTTTGCCAACCATTAGATCAAGATCTAATTCATCGCATCGTTCTTCCGTAAGTGGTACACAGATGAGTCCACGTCCTTCAGTGGCCATAAAATTGACCATCTCTGTAGTGACATTACGAGCAGCAGTAAGAAAATCACCTTCGTTCTCACGGTCTTCATCATCCACCACAATGATCATTTTGCCGTTTTGTATTTCTTCTATCGCCTCTTCTATGGTGTTTAGTTGTTTGTCGCTCATACCGTGGAGCAAAGGTAGTATTTATACGAATGTTTGTGTCCTATGAAGCAGTCATTGTTGACATTGGAAAAGTTATAAATAAAAAAATGGCCACAACATCTGTTATGGCAATTTTTTGTTTTATTCCAGTATGCTAGTTTGTAAGCAAAACGCGTTGCGTCCATACAAAATCTTCTCGTTCTACTTGTAAAAAGTAGACTCCGGCAGTATTACCACTAATATCTATTTGTTGCTTTCCTATAATATCCATGTACTGAGAGAATATTACTTGACCTAGTCTGTTGACTATAGTACACTTAGCATTAGATAGGTCAAATCCCTCAAGAGTTAGCTCGCCAGTAGTAGGATTTGGGTAACATTTAAGACCAAGGTCTAATGGTACAGTATCCTTTCGTACATTGGGATACTGCACAGTAAATTTCAAGGTACTTCTTTTTCCAAAATCATTATTGAAATTATGTAGGATACCACCGCCCAGTTTCATCACTCGGAAAAAGCCACTACCATCATTGTTTGCAAAAAAGCTAAGACCGTCGTCATCAGAGTCTTCAATCGTTAAGTTGTAACAACCTGGTCCAAGCATGATTGTATCACGTGCTATTTCATTCGCACCAAAATTATCTCTAATAAATACTTCGTTACCCCATTCATTTTTTATAGAAATTTTGGTTTCATTTCCAGCATTATTGGTTCGAGTGAAAAGGTAAAAACTTGAAGGAAACATTTCGGCAAGTTCAAAATTGCTAGTGTACTCGTTATTGCTAGGATCTTCATCTACAACACTATTTACGAGTTTTATACGTGCATGAAAAGTGTTGGTTTCAGCGGTTGCTGTACTCCATAATTCTTCTTCTACCGGCAAGTAAAAGATTGCATTAGCACCTGGCAGTATATCTCCGTACCATTTTATTTCTTTTTTGCTCGTTTCATCATTTATCCAGTATTCTATAACTGCATCTTTTAATGTCTCAGAACCGTAGTTGCTTATTTCTATAGTGGGAGTAGAGCACAGAGGATTATCACGGGCGTATTCTATTTTATTGCTAGGTGCTAGTATATCAGTGATACCCGCATCAATTCGGTGATTATACTCTCCATAAGTTACTATTTGTGAGCTTATCAAGTAGCGAGAATCACCTTCACCTGCATTTATGGTATAGTCCAAATTTACTGTTTTCGACTCATCAATAAATTCGGATATATCGTACTCTGCAACGTCTGTAGCCATCCCAGGGCACCAACCTGCTCGATCGAATATCCAAGTCCCTCCTTGTGGATATACTGGATTATCGGCACACTCCTTCAAAACAGTTCTCTCGTATGTTTTAGTTCCGTTAACAGTGTATGAGTGTATTCTTGGGATAAACTCACCTTGCTGGCCATGTCCTGTTATTGCTGATCGTAGTTTTAGACCTTTAGCGTTTGTGTCGTAGCTAAAATCTGTTGGTGCATAGTAGGAATTGTTCAATATCTGAGTATAATTAGCTGTAATTTGTTGACTTGGCCAAATCTCTCGTATATCCAATACATCTCTATCAGGAGTTCCTTTAATAAATAAGAACTCTATGTCCATTTCTTCCTGATTTTGACCACCTCTAGACAAAAATATCCGTTTATTACCTTTTAGGATAGGAGTGTAGTCTGTCATATCAAAAGTCCATGTTTGTCCCTCTGGACCGAGGTCTAAACCAATTCCGTATGGAGTAACAAAACTCATTATCTCAAGGCGTGAAGGCCATCTTCGTATGTATTCCAATTGTCCTGTTTCTAGGGTTCCATCTGCAGTAACATTTTTAGTTTCTAGCAGTACGCCATATTCGTCAAAATACGTTTCTAAATTATCTACATTCCATCTCTCGTACTGTTCTGATACAATAATAGCGTCGCTGTTTAAGGTATTGTAAGCTGTGACGATACTGTTTCTTTTCACCAAATTTGGGCTTTGAGCTATTCGGTCATAGGTATACATGGTGTCACTGTTTACGGTAAAATTACCCGTAATCCAACCAATGTTCATTCTAGTAGGAGAGTAGATAAAATCTTTAAAAAGACTAGTTGCTCTAAATTGTCCAATATCTTCGGCCCCATAGATATCTATATCTACAGCTGTACTACTTTCATCTCTGCTGAATGCACCTGAAATGCTTTCAAATCTAAAGTAAGCTTTTAGGTTCGAAAAATTAGCGTCTGTGCTTTGTACTCTTTTGTGCATTAACTCTTGAATTTGGGCTTGTGATAATGCAATATCCCAAATTCGTATATCATCCATACTGCCAATGAAGTAGCGATTATTTACTCCTCTGCTTATTCTGAGTTTAATACCTGGTGTGGTATTAATGCTTAAATCTGATGTAGCACTTATTGTTTCTAAGTTGCCGTCCACATACATTTTAATGTTGGATACATTAGAACCATCAAGGACGCAGGCTACATGATGCCATTGCCCGTCATTCACGGGTGTTGTAGCGTTTATTCCGCCTCCATTTACCTCCACACGAAGAGATCCATCTGTATTTGTTCTTAAAACCCACTTTTGACCACTCGTATTTTTTCCCCAGCCTACTATCTCCTGATTATTACCCGTAGTTCTTATCCAAGCCTCACATGTTCTGTTTTGTGAGCCCATGACGCCTTCATAACTTTGTGATTCTGCATAGTTGGTGCCATTGAAATTGATGAAATTTTTGTCTCGAGAAACCATACTTCTTGTCGTGTCTTGTACCGTACTTTGAACACTTAATTCTTCAAAACTTACGGTTTTAGAGCTGGTAAGTTCTACCAAAATACTTGAGGTTCCATCCCATACAAATGGCGAATGAAACTGTATGGTATTGGTGCCGGAATTAAAATTAATAGTCGAGCTATATACGTTCTGCGATATGCCCTCTGTAATCTTCGTTAGATCTAACGAATCATCATTGACATTTTTCATATTGATACGAAGGTCTTCTACAAGCACATTAGTGCTAAGCACATCCGCGTTCAATCCCCATATCTCACCGGCGGATAGTCCTGCAGTAGAGAGCTCTGTTGATGAATACAAGTGGTGTATCTTCGTAGGTATACCGCCAAGAGTAGAGGGTAGTCCAACATTTGTAGAAACACTTCCAAGTCCTACTGTCGCAGTGTCTTTACTATTGGATGAGGTTACTTGAGTTGTTATTATTGAATTTCGATAGAAGTTAAATATCGGAGTTTCTTTATAGTTAAAAGATGTTCCGCTAAAACCATCTATCGTGTACTCTGGTGTGGTGACCAGCAAAGAGTCGGTGCGTGTCGAATCTTCTAGATATGTATTACAACTATAGTCCCACTCACCGCAACCTAGGTTTCTATTGCTACCTGAGCTTACTCTTGCTCCTTTGCATCGCATATTGTATAGCATTAATATTTGGCGGTAAGAATCTGTACCATCCGGGAAGTTCACAATTGTATCTCTTGTTTGACTCTTGTAATCAAATGCCTTCACACGAATGGTATCTTGCGAAAAACTAAATTGTGTAGCAAACACAAAACTGAGTGTAACTAATAATTTCTTCATAAATTAAGTATTGCAATGATACAAATAACACAGTTATTATTCAAAGTGGGAACTATTACACTTATTCAGAATATAAACTCATATTTGCCACAGTGAACATACTGTTTGTGGCCAATAGATTTCCTTTTCCTCCGTTTAGAGGTGATAAGCTGAAAATTTTTAATCTTACTAGGAGACTTTCTGAAAAACATAATTTGTATTTAGTGACTTTCTACGAGAGTAGAGATGAGTTAAATTACCTGAAGGAGATACAACCTTTTTTCAAGGAAATAGAGTTGGTATACTTGCCGAAATGGCGTTCCGTATTGAATGGCATACCAGCCTTATTCTCAAGCACTCCGCTACAAATGGCATATTTCAAAAGTGCTAAGATGAAACGCATAGTAAAGTTTGCTTTGGAGCGGTACGATATAGATGTTGTTCATACACAACATTTGCGTATGAGTCAGTACACAAAGTCCATTTCGTTACCTAAAGTATTGGACTTGCCCGATGCATTTTCGCTCTACTTCAAAAGAAGAAAAGAGACAAATCGTCCTTTTATTAATCGTTTAATTGACGCCATAGAGTCTGTTAGACTGGCTAGAGCAGAAAGCGTTATTAAGCAATATGATAAGACGCTTGTATGCTCTGTGGAGGATAAAAAATATTTAGAAAAATTACACAAAACGGACAATGTAGGTATTCTTCTTAATGGAGTAGACTTGGATACGTTTGATGTAAAAGAAGGCCACGACTATTCGCACAATCATACAGTCCTTTTTACCGGTAATATGGACTATGCACCCAATGTCGATGGTGTATTGTATTTTTCAAAAGAGATATGGCCTACTCTAGCTGCCAAGTACCCCAATACCAAGTTTGTAATAGCAGGACAGCGACCAGAAGAAGCAGTAAAAAAACTAGCAGGTAATAGGATAGAGGTGACAGGATTTGTGCCAGATATACAGGATATGTATGAGCAAGCGAGTGTGGTAGTTGCTCCATTGCGTTTTGGTGCAGGTACGCAAAATAAAGTATTAGAAGCCATGGCTATGGGTGTACCAACAGTATGTACACACATTGGATTTCAAGGCTTAGAAATACAAAGTGGAGAAGGGGTGATTATGGCGAGCAAAAAAGAACGCTTTATCACTGAAGTGGATCAGCTTCTTTCGGATGCAAACAAACGTAAAACCGTAGGTAGTAAGGGGTTGTATATAGCTAAAACACGCTTTAGCTGGGACCGCATTGCCCTCCAGTTGGAAGAGATTCTTATTGAGGTCCAGTCGTAAAAAAAAAGCCTAAGACTTTTGTCTTAGGCTTTTTTTAAGAGTTACTTAAAAATAGCTAGTATTAATATCTTCTCTCACTTCTTTGAGGTCTGTCCTCAGCTACCTTTACTACAAGATTTCTTCCATCTACAGAAGAATCATGAAGCTCAGCAATAGCTGCTTTTGCAGACTCATCATCCGCCATTTCTACAAAACCAAATCCTTTAGATCGGTTTCTGTCTCTGTCAAAAATTACTTTAGCAGATGAAACTTCCCCAAATGGTTCGAAAAGGTCTCTTAAATCGTTGTCGTCTGCACTGAAAGGCAAACTTGCTACAAAAATGTTCATTGTGTTTTTAAAAATTGAATTGAATGTTCAGGGGACTGCTTTGGCACAAGCTAAAAAAATATAAAATTGAATGCCATTTTTATCCCTCTTCTTATTGGTACAAAGGTAATAGAAATTATGAGGCTACCCTTATAATTTGTTTTTCAAAGCCCATAAAACAACAATGCCTCCTGTGAGATACATAAGAAGACTGTACACTGCTGGGGCTATACCATAAGCAGCATTTCCTAGTAACGTACCAGATATTGCGAGGGCCATAGTTCCATTTTGTATTCCGCTTTCTAATGAGATGGTTACTGCTTGCTTACCTTTTAGCTTAAAGGCTCTTGCTGTTAAGTACCCTATTATAACAGTACTACTGTTTAGTAACAATGCCAAAACACCTGCTTGAGCAAAATAGTCTACGATGTTTTCTTTCTCTTTGAGCACTATGCCAATAATAATGAGAGCTAAAAGTATGACAGAAATAAGACGAACGGACTTATCCATTTTTAGGGCAAAATCGGGTTTCTTACCTTTTATGAGCATTCCTGCAGCCATTGGCAGAATTACAATTGCAAACATTTGGCCTATGGTTTGAAGAATATTTAATTGCACATTTTCACCTTCTCCTGCAAAGTGTTCTAATCCAAAGTTCACAATAAAGGGTATGGTGAATATAGTTGCGATACTTGTTACAGCTGTTAGGGTTACTGAAAGTGCAGTGTCGGCATTGGCAAGAAGGCTAAGTAAGTTGGAAGTTGGTCCACCGGGGCAGGCAGACAATAACATTATACCAATAGCAATTTCTGGGCTCGACGGAATAAAGGATACCAGTGTAAAGCCTATTAGAGGCAAAAATATAAGCTGATTTAGGAGGCCTAGTAGTACCGCTTTGGGGTGTTTCAAAACCCTTGTAAAGTCATCAACTATAAGTGATAAGCCCATTCCCCACATGGTAAAAATAAGAGCTGTAGCGAGTATAAGAGTTGATGTAGTATTCATGTGGCTGTTTTACAGGTTGAAATATAGAAATATGTCTGTGTCAATAATAGCCTAAGTATTTACATAAACCAATATAAACAGCTAATATTGCAGCCTTTTAGAGAGAAATGATTACAGTAAATGACTTATCCATACGATTTGGAAAACGCGTATTATTTGATGAGGTAAACCTCAAATTTAATACAAACAATTGCTATGGTATAATAGGAGCCAATGGTGCAGGAAAATCTACATTCTTAAAAGTGCTAACCGCTGAAATGGAGAGCACAACGGGCCATGTAAGCATAGAAAAAGGCAAGCGTATGGCTGTTTTAAGTCAAGACCACTTCAAGTATGATGAGCATCCAGTGCTACATACTGTTATGATGGGGCACAAGGAGATGTATGGTATCATGCTAGCTAAAGATGAGTTGTATGCTAAGCCAGATTTCAACGAAGAGGATGGAATAAAAGCATCTGAACTTGAAGAAAAATTTGCTGAGATGAACGGCTGGATGGCCGAAAGTGAAGCAGGTGAAATTCTTGGTGGACTTGGTATTACCGAGGATAAGCACCATATGCTTATGAAGGATCTCAGTGGAAATGAGAAAGTACGTGTTCTTATTGCTCAAACACTTTTTGGAAGCCCTGACATTCTGGTAATGGATGAGCCTACAAATGATTTGGATATAGAGACTGTTGCATGGCTGGAGAATTTTATTCTGAACTTTCCTAACCTCGTAATAGTAGTATCTCACGACAGACATTTCTTGGATTCAGTATGCACGCAAGTGGTAGATATTGACTTTAACAAAATAAGTCAATTTGGTGGCAATTACACCTTTTGGTATGAGAGCTCTCAATTGGCACTAAGACAGCAACAAAATCAAAATAAGAAAGCAGAGGAACGAAAGAAGGAATTGCAAGATTTTATTGCTCGTTTCAGTGCCAACGTGAAAAAATCCAAGCAAGCAACATCGCGTAAGAAAATGTTGGAGAATTTGAATCTTGATGAAATAAAACCAAGTAGTCGTAAATACCCAGCTATCATCTTTGTGCAAGAGAGAGAAGCTGGAGACCAAATCTTAAACATTAAAAACCTAACATTAGAGCCATACTTTAAGGATGTGAGCTTTAGCATAACTAAAGGAGCTAAAGCATTTTTATACTCCAAACATAGCATAATTACCACCAAGTTCTATCAAGTATTGAGTGGAGAGGTAGAGCCAGATAGTGGAGAGATAGAGTGGGGAATTACTATAAATCAAGCATACTTACCAAATCATAATGATGAGTATTTTCAGTCAAATTTAAGTCTTGTTGATTGGTTACGTCAGTATTCAGAAGAGAAAGACGAAACCTTTATTCGTGGATTTTTGGGTAAAATGCTCTTTAGTGGAGACCAAGCACTGAAACAGTGTAACGTGCTAAGTGGAGGAGAAAAAGTACGGTGTATGATTTCTAAACTTATGCTATCTAATCCGAATATGTTGATGCTTGATGAACCCCTAAATCATTTAGACTTGGAGTCGATTACAGCTTTTAATAATAGCTTAAAAGATTACAAGGGTTCTGTACTATTTACGTCTCATGATCATCACTTCATACAAAGTGTGGCTGACAGAGTAATAGAGATTGGTCCAAACGGAGTAGTAGACAAGGCAACAGACTACGATGGCTACAGAGAAGATAAGGAACTACTAGAAAGAAGAAGTAATCTTTATACGGGTGCAGCGTTAGAAGTATAACTTTGTATCAATAAGTAATAAGTAATAAACAATAAACAATGAAACAAATAATAGCATTTGCAAGTGTGGTTATCGTATTAACTGCCTGTAACACAAACAAGGGATTAAGTATTGATACTTCGAAAACTACAGAGTTAGCTACTGAATTGGATTCAGTAAGTTACTTATTGGGAATTCAGTATGCAAAAGGTCTTACAGAAAAAGGTGGAGTAAAAGAATTGGATAATCGTTCTTTTCTCACGGGTGTACAACGGATCATGGATGGTAAAGAAAATGAAATATCTGAGGAGTTAGCAAACCAATGTATGACAAGTTTTTTCGGTAAAATAGAAGATGCAAAAAGTGCAGAATCTCAAGCAGCTGGAAATAAATTTTTGGATGCAAACAAAGTAAAAGAAGGAGTACAGGTGACACAAACTGGTTTGCAGTATAGAGTAATTACTGCTGGTGCCGGTGCTATTCCAGCAAACGGAGCCAAAGTAAAAGTACATTACACAGGTAAATTAACAGATGGTACTGTATTTGATAGCTCTGTAGATAGAGGTGAACCGGCAGAATTTGGTACGGATCAAGTAATACCTGGATGGACAGAAGCTCTTACGATGATGCCAGTGGGGTCAAAGTGGGAATTGGTTATCCCTTCAGACTTAGCGTATGGAGAAAGAGCTACAGGACCTATACCTGCTGGTTCTACACTGGTATTTGAAGTAGAATTGCTGGAGATCATTAAGTAATTATGAAGAACTTACTTCTCCTGAGTAATTCTACGAATTATGGAGAGCAATACATGCAATGGTGCAAGAGCATCGTTGCATCTTTTGTTTCTGGGCATACCAAGTCGATCGTGTTTGTACCTTACGCAGCTGTAGATTTTAGTTACGCTGCGTATACAGATAAAGTAAATACTGCTTTATTCGAGTATGCTATAGAGGTAATAAATCTTGACGCAGTTGAGAATAAAAAAGAGGCGATTGCAAATGCTTCTGCCATTTTTGTAGGCGGAGGTAATACGTTTCATTTACTCAAAACACTTCAAGACCTTGATCTGGTAGTAGAAATACAAAAAGCGGTGGATACTGGCACCTACTATGCGGGTTGGAGTGCAGGTTCAAACATAGCTACACCAAGCATTTGTACGACCAACGATATGCCCATAGTACAACCGTCAACGTTTAAGGCCTTGGGATTAGTCGATTTCCAGATCAACCCACACTATACCGAACGCATAATAGAAAACCATGGTGGAGAGTCGAGAAAGAAGCGGTTGCAAGAGTACCTTGCTGCCAATGGCACACAAATAGTAGTTTGTATACCTGAAGGTACATATATTCAAATAAGGGGTGAGACTAGAAAGTTTAAAGGCTTAGAGAAAGGGAAGGTCCTTACACATGGGAGAGAAATCGATATCGAAGACAACCATAAATTTTAAGGATATGGATATAAAAATGATTTGTATAATTGCATTAAACTAATTCAAATAATAAATAATGAAAAAATTCAGCGTAATTTTACTTATGGCAGTAGCTGCTATAATTGGTACAACTACTACGAGTTGTGGTGGTGAAGATCCTGTTGCACCAAAGGTGTCAACGACAGATACCACAGAAACAGCGGTAGAGGCAAATAACAAAGTAAGAGTAGGTTTAAAAGATTACTCTATTGTGGAGGAGGCTGCTAGAACAAATTCTACCTATATTTCTGGGGAAGACAAAACAGCGATTATCGTATTTGGTTCGGATAACACACACGGTGATATTGACTTTCAAATTACGTTTAAAGGTAAATCTACCGGAACATATACTTCTTCGGAAGTAGGCGATAATGGATTGGTATTTGGCTTAGGTACAGGTACTGAAGGTGATGTGCGAAGACAAGAGCACGAAGCTAGTACTACCACGCTTACTGTGATTGTGACAGAATACGGTGAAGTAGGAGAGCAAGTGAAAGGAACTTTCTCTGGTCAGGTTAAAAATGTAAATGGTCAGACTGTAAATATTTCCAATGGTGAATTTGAGGTAACAAGAAAAGAAGATACTATGTAATCTTCATTTCTTCAAACACAAAAAAGCTCCAATCTTTCGATTGGAGCTTTTTTTTTGAGGTCAGAACCGGATTCGAACCGGTGTAGCAGCTTTTGCAGAGCTGAGCCTAGCCACTCGGCCATCTGACCCTTTTTTTGTTAAAGAATGCAAATGTAATTGTTATACGTTTTATTCCTATATAATATTTGTACTAATCTTACTATTTTATGATGTCAAGGATTATTTATTGATCAATATCTAGACTAAAACGCTAGACAAATAATAATACGAAGTAGCTATTGTGTTAGATCCAGTTTTTTTTCCTTGATTTGGACCACATTATCTGCATAGACGTTGAACCAAAATTCTAAATTTGAGCTATTGTACCGACGCTTTCATCCGTCTTTACTGGCCTTTGCAATATATCTTACAGGAAGTACTGTAGATGCTGCAGAGTTGGTCAATAATGTTTTTTTAGCCGTTTGGCAAAAAAGAGATAAACTGGAATTGGACGAAAAACTAAAGTCGTACTTATTTACGGCAGTAAAAAACCGCAGTACAAATTTTCACAAAAGGGCTAAAATGAACGTTGTAGAATTACAACCTCATAATAAAGAAAGTTCTTTTAGAGCAGATTTACCCTTAGAAGAAAAAGAAATTGAAAATATGCTCCAGTCAATACTGAGTACATTGCCACCAAAATGCAAACAAGTTTTTGTAATGAGTCGTTTTGATGGACTTAAGAATAAAGAAATTGCTCATCTTTTAGACATTAGTATTAAAACCGTGGAGAACCAAATGACCAAGGCGTTGAAAATATTCAAAGAAAAAATGAAACTGACGTAGGGGTAAAAGAGTAAGATGTTGTATTACATAGTATATAACGCAACCATTATGATTTGGGAATCTAATATCTTATTGAAATTTCTCTTTGGAAAATGTACTGAGAAAGAGACTACGGAAGTACAACTTTGGCTTTCGGAAAGCGATCACAACAAAAGCACATTGTCTCACCTAAGAGCCACGGTGAGTAGCCAGTTATAAAATAATAACAGTGAATACAAGCGTAGAAGATAAAATAGTGCGGTACCTTTCTGGCAATATGTCAGAATTGGAGAAGACATCATTTGAGGCAGAATTACGTGCCTCTGATAGTCTGCGTGCTGCGTATTCGGAATATGACTCTATTTGGAAACTAACAAATACGTTAGACCATGACTATACTGTCACCCAAGCATCCTGGCATAGTTTTAAAGACCAGGTGACTACTTCACAACCTTCACAACGCATCGGCTTATATTGGGTTAGAGTAGCTGCTAGTATTACTATTCTTGCCGTATTTACGACAGTTATGTGGTTCTTGGGTTCTACTGATATTTCATTCACTTCTCACAACACTATACAAAATCACATCTTTGTGGATGAGACAGAAGTCATGCTTAACAAGAATTCTAGCCTAAGTAGTGCTGACGGATATAATGAAGAACACCGAACGGTGCGACTTGTAGGACAAGCATATTTCGATGTAGCCAAGTCTGATCAAGCGTTTAGAGTTGAAACAAACTCTGGAGATGTGATTGTATACGGTACTCAATTTGACGTGTATACAGATGATAAGGTTACTACGGTAGAATTACACGAAGGTTCAGTTCGTTATCAATATGAAGATAAAGACATTACACTAATGCCTGGCGAAAGACTGATAGTTATGGATGGTGCAGTAGCAAAATCTACCATAACCACCAAGTTGGAATGGGGTGAAGGTATCGTGTGTGTAGATATGCCATTGGCTTATATTTTAGGGCAACTCAAGATAAATTATTCCGTTGGTTATAATGTGAAATCAAGATTTTTGAAAGAACATTATACGGTTAGTCTTCCAAAAGATAATTTACAAGCTTGCCTTCAAATTCTGAATGATATTGTGGGTGAAAACTTTGCTTTATTAGACGGACGTATTGTTTTGAACTAATCAATAGGCTTTCTTTGCAACCAGTGCGGAGAATACTCATTATATTTACTTTCCTATTTTCTTCTATTGCCTATGGACAACACCAGAATACGGATACGCTAATACAGCAGGAATATAAGGGGCCTTTGGGTAGTTATTTGGATCTACTTACTGAGCAAACAGACGTACGTTTTAGCTTCAAAAATAAGCTGTTAAAGAAAAAGAAGATTTCAATCTCTCGTACGTGTAGCACTTTGAATAGAGCATTAGAAGAGATAAAATTACAATGTGCTATTGACCATAATAAGATTGGAGCTAAGTCAATAACACTTTACCCAATTAAGGGTAAATTTGTAATAGGAACTGTACTTAACAGTGAATCAAGCGAGAGAATTGTAGGTGCCGTTGTTCAGATAGCTCAAACCAACACACGTGCCCATTCAGACAAAGATGGAAATTTTAGACTCTACTGTTTAACAGATTCGGTAGAAGTGATTGTATATCATCCAAATTATCAGTTGATTAAAACAGATGTTTCAGTTGCTCAAAACGTTCAATTTTTGATACGCATGCAGCCTATTAGCTTGTTGAGTGAGGTTAGAGTACTTCGTATTGACTCGGTCAGAATTAGTATGCTTGCCTTTGATAAGGTGAAGCCAGAAAGCAAACAAATCATAGCTATAGGAGGCGAATCTGACGCCATGGCTCATATTAAATTAATTCCGGGAGTACAGAATGTTTCGTTTGGCCAACAAGGTCTTACCATACGCGGAGGAAGTCCGGACCAGAACTTAACGCTTTTGGATGGGATACCGGTCTACAATACCTACCATCTTCTAGGACTATTTTCTATCTTTAATGCTTCGAGTATTAACAGTATAAAACTGCATAAGAATGCATTCCCTGCTAAATATACCAATAGACTAAGCAGTGTAATTGATGTATCTCTAAAAAATGGGAATAAGCGTAAAACGAAATTGGAAGCCGATATTGGAGTGCTTTCTAGCGGCATTTATGTGAATGGACCTATTATTAAGAACAAACTAAGCTACGCAGTATCAGCTCGAAGAACCTATGCTGATTTGCTAACTCTTCCATTGCAAAATGCAATTTCTCCAAACAGTACTTCGAGGCTGTGGTCGTATGATCTATTGGGTAAGTTGCATTGGCAAATAAACGAAAACAATGATATAAGCGTCTCTGGATACAATGGTGGAGATCAACTGGACTTTAGAACCGATTTATCATTTGATAAAATAAAAGTTATTAAAGAAAACACAAAAGGTTCACTTGGTTGGAGAAATCAAGTGCTGGGAGCTAAGTGGAATAGTATACTTGGGAGTAGAGTGGAGCTTCATACTGATTTTTCTTTCAGTGGGTACAAACTTCGTTTTTCTGACGCTTACCGTTTGACTGAAGGGGATAATACCATCTTTAACTCAAGTGCATATACCAATGGTCTGCAAGAACTACGGGGCGGTTTTGATGTCAATATACAATGGAATAGCAATAACAAATTGACTGTTGGAGTAGGTGCACTTGAGTACTTATTCCTTCCTTTTGAACGTAGTTATACAAGTATCACATCGGCTATATCTACAGATACTAGTTTAGTTTCTCGCCAGCTTTTTTCAGCGGAACGTTTTGCTTTTGCTGAGAACAAGACCTATTTCAAAGGTGGAAATGTTACCTATAGTCTTAGGCTATCATCTTTCACCGCTGGTAAAAAAACATACCAAAGATTTCAACCAAAGATTCATTTGGTACAAAATATAAAGAAGCGTCAACAGCTACGTTTTAGTATGTCAGTGAGTAATCAATTTGTACATCTGGTTCCCAATAATAATTTGGGGCTTCCTGTGGATATATGGTTGCCTGTAACGGAGAATCTTAAGCCGATGGGCGTGACTCAGTTTAGCACTAAGTATATTTTAAAAAAGAAAGATTGGGAGATAGAATCGGGAGCTTATGGCAAGTTCTATACCGATATTCTGGAACATGAGTCTGGAACCCAATTACTTTCAGAGGAAAATTGGGAGGAAAATCTTAAAGTAGGTTCAGGTAGGTCGTATGGCCTAGAAGTAGCCGCAAAAATTAAAAAAGAGAAATGGAGTGGATATTGCAGCTATACCTATAGTAGATCAGAGAGAAACGGAGCAGAGATCAATGCTAATAGAGTGTATTTTTCAAAGTTTGATAGACCAAACACTGTAAACTTATTTGCCGAATATCGTTTCAATGAGCATTTTAAAGTGATTTCTGTTTGGAACTATGCAAGCGGCAATCCTATAACTGTACCTATTTCTCGCTATGTTACGGTGGTAGGCGATCAAGAGGTTATTGTGGAGGAGTACGGAGATATTAATAATTATAGGCTACCGAGTACCCATCACTTAGATATAGCCTTTGTAAAAGAAAAACAGCACAAAAAATTTGCGAGTACATTTACATTTGGAGTTTATAATGTATACAATAGGCTCAACCCTTTTATGGCTTTTATTGGATTGGATGATAACGCAGAGCCACAGTTGAAGCTTCGTTCTTATTTGCCTGTTCTTCCTACTTTTAAATACAGTATCAAACTATGAGGTTGATCTATGTATGCTTAATTACTTTAGTCCTCCTAGGCTGCGAAAAGGAGCTACAATTTAGCAATCCAGACTTCAAGCCAAAACTTGTAGTAAATGGTTTTGTCTCAACGGATTCTACAGCCAACATTAGTTTGAGTATGTCTACGTCAACACTCACACAACCTTCTAAAACCTTGCTTGGAGGAAAAGCTAAGGTATTGATACTAAAAGACGAGTTACTGTTGTACAGTGATAGTTTGACCCTACGAAATGGCATGTTGCCTGTACCTTTTAAACCCATAGTGGGTAGTATATACGAATTGCGAGTAAGTCATAGTAACTTACCGACCATAATAGCAATAGATACTGTGCCACTTTCAAAACCATCAATAACCATTGATACGCTAAAAGATGAAGGCACTAGCTATAGGTTAGTGTTGAAAATTAAGGATCACATCGAGACAAATCGGTATACTATTAATCTTAATTTTAGGAGTAAAGAGCTACAAGGCATTGACTCTATCTCCCGACTTTATCCCGTTACATTTACTAGCTCAGATAAAATATTCTTGAGTAATATCAAGACGATAGCAACTGGAAGAAAATTGGCCATTTTTAGCGATGAAACCTGGAATGGAACTGAGCGGAGCATTGAGTTGATTTTTGATAAGTCATTACTGGAGTATCCCAATGTTATACCTGAATTTGTAGAGCTAAATGTCAAAGGAATTTCAAAAAACATGTATGATTATTACATTGAATTAAATAACAATTCTCATGTGTACGGCGGACCTTTGTCCAGTGTTAGTAGGGTTGTAGGCAATGTAAGTGATGGCCTCGGAGCTTTTTGTTTTTACACAGAGCGTATGACTCAACTAAAATTGCCTCATTAAGCTAAACCGGCTCCGTTTCTTTAAATACTACACCGAAATATTCGAGTTCTTCAAGAATGGGTACGTATAATTCTGGTGATGTAGGTAATATACAACCACGTTCGTTTACCTTTCCTTCTAATATTTGTTTGCAGGCTATAGCTAGTGGTAGACCCACTGTTTTTGCCATAGCTGTATGTTTTCTATCCTCGCCTTCACAAACCAGACTACTTTCTATCTTCTTGGATGTGCCGTTTTGCTCGTAGGTTACTTTGTGCCACATTACAATCATATCCCTATCACTCTCTTTTAAACTCCATTTTTTTTCTAAAATATGCTGCAGTATTTGTGCTGGAGTTGCGTCTTTGTTTAGGCCAATAAGCTCATTGCTAAAAATACCTGTGCTTTCTAGTTTTTCCCATAAGTATATATCATCTTGTACTATACCTAAGTATGATTTTAATTTTAGCTCAACACTGTCTGTCGGGTGATAGGAAAGGAACGTATTGATAAATTGACGGTGACTCATGCCCTTCGAATAAGGTAGAATGTAGCTATCATCGGTAGCACCTAGCTGTACGAAACAATTCCATGCCTTGCTGAATCCTCGACGTCTGAATGTCCCTCTGTACATAGTCTTTACATCATCTAGACCATACGTCTCACGGTATTTTAAGCTATCTCTATTAGCATATCCTTCAAACTTTCCGTAGCCGTCAATGTCTACTTCTTCTGTTCGTCTAAATATCCTATGGTAGGGTATAAACTTATATTTACCATTATGAATAAACTTTACGGCACTTCCGCTACCAGCAAGTACAACGTTTCTTGGATTCCATGTAAATTTATACTCCCACGGGTTATCTACGCAATCAGGTGCTATTAAACCACCGGTGAAACTTTCGAATTCCGTTATTTTTCCGCCATTTTCACGTATTCCATCGAGTAATTTCATTGCAGATAGGTGGTCAATTCCTGGATCGAGTCCACATTCATTCAGAAATACCAACTCACTTGCCTTCACTTGTTCGTGCAGTTCTTTAAGTTCTTCAGACAAATATGAAGCCGTGGCCAAATTGATTTTCTGATCAAGACATTCTTGGGCAATCTTAATGTGTAGAAAAGCAGGTAGCATACTCACAACCAAAGCGGAACCGTGAATTAAGTCAGTCACAGCTTTGTTGTTATTGATGTCGATTTCTACACACCTCGTAGCATCAAGTTTACACTTGCTTTTGGCTAGAGTAATGTCTTTGTCCGCAATAAAAAGATCCCATTTGTAATCTGCAGCATTTTGTTCGAGGTAGCTGATGAGATATGTGGCTGATAGTCCAGCTCCGAATACAACAATTTTTTTCATTTATAAGAATGTCAAAACTGCATAATTAATTTCATTATATCGTCGATAAAGAAATAATGTGGATATTGCAGCCTAATAATAGGAGTATTGGAAAAGATAGTAAAGATAGATGAGCTGAAGTTTAGTGAGCTTTCGGCCGATAAAAAAGATTTCGTAAGACAGGCTCAAGTTGCAAGCAAGCAGAGCTATGCACCATATTCTGAATTTCACGTTGGCTGCTCGGTGTTACATGCAGATGGACATATAGGACTAGGGAGTAACCAAGAAAATGCCTCATTCCCATCGGGACTATGTGCGGAGCGAGTTGCTTTGTTTGAGAGTGCTAAAACACTAGATATAAATATAGTAACTGAAATTGCTGTATATGCCACATCTACCAAATACAAAGTGCCAAAAATACTTATGCCTTGTGCAGGATGCCTTCAAGTCATCAGCGATATACGCAATAGACAAAAAAGCTCAATAAAAATATGGATGTGGGATGGAGCTGAAGATGTTTACTTAGCTGATGATGTAAGTCAATTCCTTCCATTTCATTTTGAATTGATTAAGGGATAGGCTCGCTATCGGAGAAATACTTGTTTATCTTAAACCACTCCGGTATTTAATGCAGTAGTTGCTGATATATTGAGTGTTAGCCTAAAAGTATTGACACACAATTTTCTAGAATTGACACAATTTTGAATTATTGTTTTAACCAATTGTGAATGAATTTTGTATTATTCAGGTACAACTATACATAATCAAAGAGTACATTTGTACAAACCCAAACGAACAATGAAATTATTAGAAAATAAGACCGCAATAATAACAGGTGCAAGTAGAGGAATAGGAAAAGGTATAGCCAATAAATATGCAGAACAAGGATGCAACATAGCATTCAGTTTTGCAAGTAGTGTAGATAAAGCAAAGGCCTTAGAAGAAGAACT
>JAOKFZ010000020.1 GCA_028247315.1 Bacteroidia bacterium
ACTTGGTAAACCCTGCCAATAAACGAAATATAGATATTATCGTAGTTGGTACAGGCCTTGCAGGAGGTAGTGCAGCAGCTACACTTGCAGAGCAAGGATACAATGTAAAAGCATTTTGCTACCAAGACTCGCCGCGTAGAGCACACTCTATCGCAGCCCAAGGGGGTATCAATGCTGCCAAAAACTATCAAGGTGATGGTGACTCTACGTATCGATTGTTTTATGATACCGTAAAAGGAGGAGACTACAGAAGTAGAGAAGCAAACGTACATAGACTAGCAGAGGTATCTACCAACATCATAGATCAATGTGTAGCACAAGGAGTTCCTTTTGCTAGAGACTATGGCGGGTTGCTAGATAATCGTTCGTTTGGTGGTGTATTGGTTTCTAGAACCTTCTATGCTAAAGGGCAAACAGGTCAGCAACTATTGCTCGGAGCATACTCAGCCATGAACCGTCAGATAGCTCGTGGTAAAATACAGATGTTTAACCGCCACGAGATGCTAGATTTAGTAATCGTAGACGGTAAGGCTCGTGGTATCATAGCACGCAACCTCATTACAGGAAAAATAGAAAGACATTCTGCTCACGCAGTAGTATTGGGTACAGGTGGATATGGAAACGTATTCTTCTTGAGCACAAATGCTATGGGTAGCAATACAAGTGCAGCATGGAAAGCACACCGACGAGGTTCATACTTCGCAAATCCTTGCTACACACAAATCCACCCAACGTGTATACCACGTAGTGGAGACTACCAAAGTAAGCTTACCCTAATGTCTGAATCGCTAAGAAACGACGGACGTATATGGGTGCCTGCTCGTAAAGAAGATGTAGAAGCTGTAAGAAGTAGAAAACTAAAGCCTACGGATATTCCTGTGGAGCAGAGAGATTACTACCTGGAGCGTAGGTATCCTGCTTTTGGTAACTTAGTGCCGCGTGACGTGGCAAGTAGAGCTGCCAAAGAGCGTTGTGACGCTGGTTTTGGTGTGAATGCTACGGGAGAAGCTGTTTATCTTGACTTTGCTTCTGCAATAGAAAGGTACGGTAAAGAGCAAGCTTTGCTAAAAGGAGAGTCCAATGCTGCTGACGCTAGAATAAAAGAACTTGGAAAAGATATCGTAAAGGCGAAGTATGGTAATCTGTTTGATATGTATAAGCAAATTGCAGATGAGAATCCATACGAAACGCCGATGATGATCTATCCTGCGGTACACTACACTATGGGAGGTCTTTGGGTAGACTATAACCTAATGACTACAGTAGAAGGTTGCTATGCGATAGGAGAGGCCAATTTTTCAGATCATGGTGCCAATAGACTGGGTGCGTCTGCACTTATGCAAGGTTTGGCAGACGGATACTTTGTGTTGCCATACACCATAGGCGGATACCTGTCTAATGATATACGTACCGGAAAAATTTCTACTGAAACTCCTGAATTCGAAGCAGCAGAGAAAGAAGTAAAAGAAAGACTAGAAGGTCTAATTAATAATAAAGGAACACGTTCTGTAGATTATTACCATAAAGCTCTTGGCAATATCATGTGGGAGAAATGTGGAATGAGTAGAAATGAAAAAGGACTTAAAGAGGCTATTGAAGAAATAGGAGCTCTTAGAGCAGATTTCTGGGAGAATGTAAGTGTTCCAGGTGGAGCGTATGAGCTGAACCCTCAGCTAGAGAAAGCAGGTAGGGTAGCAGATTTTCTAGAATTAGGAGAGTTGTTTGCCAAAGATGCACTCGATAGAAACGAAAGTTGTGGAGGTCATTTCCGCGAGGAGTCTGTAGAAGTAGGTGGTCCTCAAGACGGAGAAGCACTACGCGATGATGAGAATTATGCGTATGTATCTGCTTGGGAACATACAGGGAAACCAAGTGATGCAGTGTTGCACAAAGAGCAACTCGATTTTAAGGATATAAAATTAACACAAAGAAGCTACAAGTAATATGGATAATATGAATTTAACACTCAAGATTTGGCGTCAACAGGGAGCCAAAGATAAAGGGAAGATGGTGGACTACAACGTAGCTGACATCTCAGAGCATATGTCTTTCTTAGAAATGATGGATGTGCTCAATGAGCAGTTAGTCAATACTGGAGAAGAGCCTGTAGCCTTCGATCACGATTGTAGAGAAGGTATCTGTGGTAGTTGTTCTATGTTTATTAATGGAGAAGCCCACGGTCCTGTAAAAGGGACTACGACGTGCCAACTGCACATGCGTAGTTTCAACGATGGAGATACGATATACATAGAGCCATTTAGAGCAAAAGCATTTCCGGTAATTAAAGATTTGGTTGTAGACAGAAGCTCTTTTGATAGAATACAGCATTCTGGTGGATTTATATCGGTAAATACCAGTGGTAATACACAAGATGCCAATGCAACACCCATACCCAAACATGATGCAGATTTAGCAATGGATGCTGCTGCTTGTATCGGTTGTGGGGCGTGTGTAGCTACATGCAAAAACAGTAGTGCAATGCTATTTGTAGGAGCAAAAGTTTCTCAATACGCACTTTTACCGCAAGGTAGAGTAGAAGCAAAAGATAGAGCCCAAAATATGGTAGCTCAGATGGATGCAGAAGGATTTGGTAACTGTACCAATACTGGAGCGTGTGAAGTAGAATGTCCAAAAGGAATATCGCTAAGTAACATCGCTAGGATGAATCGTGAGTTTTTGAGCGGTTCTATTAGTTAGGGTAAGTTCAAATACGATAATATATATAAAAATCAAACTCAATGTGAGAGCCTTTGAACTTAAAATTTTGAGTTTGAACTTGCATTTGACAACATGTTCAGCGGAATAATAGAAACCATAGCCACCCTACAGCACATAGAGCAGAAGGGATCAAACATTACCTTCACTTTTGAGAGTAAATACACTCATGAGCTTAAAATAGACCAGAGCGTAGCTCACAGTGGCGTATGCCTTACGGTAGTGGCTATCGATGGCAATGAGTACAAGGTTACGGCTATAGACGAAACCCTTAAGCTTACTAATTTGGGTAAACTGAAGGTAGGAGACAAGGTCAACTTTGAACGTTGCATACGAATGCACGATAGGTTAGATGGGCACATCGTACAAGGTCACGTAGACGGAAAGGCTCACGTACGCTCTCTGATAGATAAATACGGTAGCTGGGAGTACGAGTTTGAGTTAGACGATAACTTTACAGACATCAATGGCCATGCACCAGAAAAACTTATTATACACAAAGGGTCTATCACTATCAATGGAACGAGTCTCACGGTGACGCACATCACAGACCGTACATTTGGCGTAGCTATCATCCCGTATACTTACGAGCATACTAATTTCCATACCTTTCGAGTTGGAACTACCGTAAACATTGAGTTGGATGTGCTAGGTAAGTACGTGGCTCGGTTAACGGGTAAAAACACATAATAAACAAGATTAATTTAGCTATCGTGAAGACTCTGGGGTCAACTCTGCTACAAGTTTTTCTGCTATTGTTGGGTCTGCCTTTAGACTTTCAAAGAACTCCTGAGACTTGTTCTTCTTCACGTGCTTCACTATTCTATTGGCCGTATCTATTTCTATATCGTGTATTAGGAAATAGGTTACCCAGTCTGTAGCACTTGATTTGAAGCCCTTAGGGAAGTGGCCATTTTTATGCTGCTCAAATTGCATCTCAAAGTTAGTGCTGCTCCCAGTATAGAAGGCGTTTGTAGATTTGGAGTGAATGATGTAGAATGTTGCCATGTGTATTTTGTGTTTACAGATCTATGGATACTGTAGTTTTATTTCTTTGGTGCAAAAGTCTACGATTAATACTCAAAAACAAGTTCGACTATAAAAGAGAATTTCTGAATTCAGTACCTATGGTCAGGTATTAAAATACTATGTGCAAAAACAAAAATCAGCTTAATCGTACGAGATGAATATGTATTATTATTTTGCCAAATTTGTTTAAAAAAGGAGTACATACATGAGAAAAACAGATGATTAAAATAAAAAAAAGCCTGTCAATCGGACCGATTAACAGGCTTTGAACCGTTAGGCTTTGTACTCGGGACGGGACTTGAACCCGTACGACCGTGAGGTCATTGGATTTTAAGTCCAACGTGTCTACCAATTCCACCACCCAAGCATCTGAATCGGGCCAATTCCATCTCGAAAGGGTTCAAATCTATGATTTGACTTCCTTTCGAGGACTCACGATAAAGTCAAGATCTCAAGGAGTTCTGCTTTTTCGGAGCCACCCAATCATCTAAACTACTTCAAATGTAGTCAAACAAAAAAAGGGATAAATCCCCTTTTTAGTTGAGCGAAAGACGAGATTCGAACTCGCGACCCCCACCTTGGCAAGGTGATGCTCTACCAGCTGAGCTACTTTCGCTTTATTGCTATTCCAAAGAACGTTGTTTCTCCTGTTAAGCGGGTGCAAAAATAAACCTCAAACTTACTCCTGCAACGTGTTTCTATTATTTTTTCAATAATTCTATAACCAACTCATTTCCTTTGCGTTCTGGAATGCTGTTTTCCGCTGGCTCCATACGCAGAATATCAAATTTTTCCTCAAAAATAGTACGGTACTCTTTCGTACTTCCACCGTAGGGCGGTCCGTCTGGTTTATCGAAGTTGAAAAGAACCCCAAATAGTTTGCCTGCGGGTTTCAAAATACGACTCATCTTTTCTACGTATGCAATACGTAGCTCAGGATTCAATGCACAAAAGAAGGTTTGTTCCAGTACCAAGTCAAAAGATTCTTCTACATCAAAAAAATCTCCGAGCAAATAATGACTGGGAGGGAAGCCCACATTTTTATCCAAGAAACGTTGCTTTATTTCAGGAGCGTAATCCAATGCAAATGCATTGGTATATCCCTTAGAGTGCAAGTAAGCAACCGCATAGGCACTGCCAGCACCAGGCTCCAGTATTTTCGCATACTTGGCATAATGTGCCTCCACATAGTCGGTGTGTATGGTATTGTGATGCCCTATGTCCCAACCTGTGTTCTTAGCTAGGTAACGATTGTTCCAGTAGCCTGCGTCGAGTACACTATCCTCTTGCATTGGAATCACGTTTTGGCCCGTCTGGTTTTACTTTAGGTGTTTTCTTTTTTACAGGTGTTGGTCGTGTATTTTTTGGAGTTTCTGCAGGTCTTGTGGTGTCCTTGTAACGTGTGTTCTCCGTATTCTCAGGATAGGTACGCGTAGGAACAATGGTATTCTTTTCTGTATAGTCTTGAAACAGATGTATTTGCACCCCTAAGCTTATCAGTAAAATATCTGTTTTCACCTGCTGAAAATTATCGTAGCGTATTTCATTGCTACCATCAACTCGTATGATATCCTGCAGTGGTAAAGCAGCTCCCGTTTGACCAAAAGTGTAGGTTATGCTACTTTCCAAAGAAACAGATGGCGAAGCTTGATAGCTTATTCCTGCACTACCGCCATAATGAAATCGGCTCGTATGTACTATTCTATCCGCTGTGGCAGAAGCCTCATACTCCTTATTCAATCCAGGTTTGTTTAGTTCCAGTAGCTGATGTGTAGTATAGTTTCTTTGGCCTACGAGTAAATCGATGTACGGCGTTACTTTTTTGCCTTCAGGAGCAAAATTTATTCTGCCAGAGGCGAAAAAACCATACATACGGTTGCTTGCGGTTACGGTAGCACCTCCCTCTAACGCTACATTCTCGTCCATAACGATAATGCTTTCAAATTCTCGTGAGCCTAACTTGGCAAAATCCATACGCACTCCCCATTGAAAATTGATCGGCGATTTGTAAGGCATTTTTTTACTGAGGTAAGAAAGATTTAGACCCAAGCCATCATCGTATTCTATATCTTGTAACTCGCTTTGTGGGCACGCCCAGTGCAAGCCCAAGCCGATAGATCCTTTGGGCACGGTACCTACTTCTTCTTGTGCAAAACCACCAAAACCGAATAGGATGAGTGAAAGTGTAATTATTTTTTTCATTTGGATTATACGTCAAAGATAGTGTCTACTATCCTAGTTTTGGGTTATTTTGGTGTCTTTGTGCATCTCGTTTGGTCTTTTTATCCAAATTTTTGGCCAAGGCCTGTTCTAGGTCTATGTCGCATTGGTTGGCAAGACACATGAGTACAAATAATACGTCTGCCATCTCATCTCCAAGATCTACGGCCTTGTCTGATTCTTTGTAACTCTGCTCACCGTATTTGCGACTCATTATGCGAGCTACTTCACCTACTTCTTCCATGAGAACAGCAGTATTCGTTAAGGGATCAAAATACCGAACGCCCACAGTGGTTATCCAATGGTCTATTGTTGCTTGTGCTTCTTTGATGGTCATACCAGCAAATAAACCATGCTTTTGTAGAATTGCCTAAAATGCCCAAGAACTATTTTTATGGTTCCAAGGGGTAACGAGAAATTTAAAACCAGACCTGAAGCCTTGTTTGTTGCTCTGCGAGACAACGTAATAAACACCAATTTTGAACCGAACCTTACCCCAACGAAATAGTCTGTTAGCTCCTGTATGCAGCTCTGCGTATTGAAAATTGCGTTCGGGTACATACAGCAATCCTCCGCCTCCAGATAGTCGAATATTTAGTTGCTTTAGACCGGGCACCTTGCTTGTCAAGAAACCATTGAACTCGTGATTGTAGTGGGACTCAAAGAAGCCTTTGAATACGGGAAAAGTGCTATCTATGAGTTGATAGCCAAACATGGGAGGAATGAAAAAGTAAGGGTCTCCTCCACGTTGGTAGCGATAGTCCATAGGCAACATTTCGGTAGTATCTAAAAAGGACCCAATTTGAATATTGTATTCGCTCGTACCAAAAATACCTAAGTTGATTTTTTGGTTCATGCCCAATTCGATGTACTTAAAATCGGTCGTAGAATTAAAAATATTGGGGATTGCTTGCTGGTAATAGAGTGTAAAAGTAGGCCAACGAGAACCCAAGACTATTTTCTCTTTTGGTTCTTGAATAAACAATTGATTTGGGGTATACGTTAGACCCACCCGAATGACGCTGCTACCATTGGTTTTAAAGTCTAAAGGAGGTTTATTTAAATTATTAAACGTACTATCGAAGGCAGGGTTGAATTCGAAATCGGTAAGCGGTTTACGAATGTTGCTGCTTAGTGATGTACCCAAGTATAAGCCATTTATAAGTTCAAAAGAATGACCAATACGTATTGTATTTGTTTCAAAGAAATTGTTCCTACTCAGTATATCTTGAAAAGTGGCAAACTGATTGACAACATCAAATTCATTGAAATAGGATAGGTTCACCCTAGAAAGCCGTATCGGATTATACGTATAGTTCATTATGCCTCCGCCTTTCATATCATTGTTTCTAAATCCATAGTTGAGTGTAGGAGAGACATAAAGGCGTTTTCTGCTTTCAAAAGTCTTATCGTAGCTCATGTTGTACTTCAGCCTAAAACCGCCTATAGCTACAGGGTTAATCATAGCAATAGTTGGGTCAAATTGCCAGACTACTTTTTTCTCTCTATTGATGTGTCCTTGTCCATACCACAGGAGGTTGAGTAAGGTCACTTTATTGAATACTGAATCAATAGAGTCAAGATATTGCGTACTATTTAGTCTTCGGAGTAAACTGTCGTTATACGCAATGAATTTAGACTCTTCTGATGTAAGTGGTATCGGTCGTATAGTGGCCCAATAGTTGGTATCTCGTTCGTATGCACTGTCCTGCGTAATGCCCACCTCAGCATTGAAAAAACGCTTGGCATACGTGCTATCAAAGGAGTAATCGGTATAGATAACATTGGCTGTTCCGTTGGTGATTTCGGAGTTTGTCTTCATCTGCCAAGTAAGGTTTTCGGTCTGTAAAATCCATTTTCCTTGAGCGTATCCGTAGTGCTGCTCTACATTAAATTGGTTGTACACAATCAAGGACCGTTTAGGCAAGGATAGGTTGATGTACTTTAGTTGCCAGGTTTTGTCCCAAATGTGTATCTCACCAAAAAATAAAGCATTGCCCATTTTTCGTGGTTTTACCTGTATGCGGTAGTATTTTTCTCCACCGTCAAAATCAGAGCCAAGCATCTTAAATTTATAGCTAAGAAATGTGGTGTTGCTCAATGGGCTAATGTAGGAGTTGTCTCCCAGTTTTTTTACCTGGATTACATTAGCATAAAAATCAAAGTCTGCATCTGTTGTATTGGTATACATCAAGGTTTGCTGATTACTAATCCGTTTTGCTGCCTCTTTTACCTGTTTAAACCCATGGGGTGGTTGTATGTACTGGGTAAATTTTCCTTCAAAGTAATGGAGGTTAGGAAGACTATCACGTTGCTTCTTAGTAATGGCCTCTAGTGTATTAGTATCCTCCTTCGTTTCCTCTTCCTCTTTCTTTTTAGAAAGCATAATATGCTCTTTACTTTTTACGTATATGGTTCTCTTTTGGTTGAAGTATTGTGTTTGGTATTTTTTCTTTTCTGCAATCGCATTGCGGATTATCGTATAAGAATAGTCTTTTCGCTTATTTGCTACGGTTACCTGTTTTAGCTTATTCGCATCTTCTTCGAGGACAATGTTCAGCGTGGTATTACCATTTATCAATTGATCTACTTGGACACTTTTGTAGCTAATGTATTGGAAACTAATACGGTGTACTCCTCGGGGCAGCCTAAGCTTGTATCTACCTGCATTATCTGTTACAGTGCCTTCACCGTCTTGCAGTCTTACTAGTACACCTGGAAGAGGAGTAGCCACTGAGTCTGTAACATAACCGCGTAGCAAACTATACTCTTGTGCAGAGACTGTACTGTAACCTGCAACCACCAGCAGTATAAGAAGAAATTGTTTCACGAATTTGGTTTATGCTTTTAACGGTCCACCGATAAATTTGTTACGAATTTCGTTTGCACGTACAAATAAGCAGTTATTAATCGATGAATTTGCACT
The DNA here is from genome assembly GCA_028247315.1 of Bacteroidia bacterium. Taxonomy (GTDB): domain Bacteria; phylum Bacteroidota; class Bacteroidia; order NS11-12g; family UBA9320; genus UBA9320. Next base: position 8,891 of record JAOKFZ010000020.1, read on the forward strand.
AAATGTGGGTATAAAAATCAACGGAAAAGTAGGAATGGTAAGAGCAATAATAATTTTGCATTAGGACACATGGACAAAAAAGTAATTTTACTCATCTTAGATGGATGGGGAATAGGGAAGAACGATGATTCAGATGCTATTTTTAATGCAACTACACCCTTTGTAGATAGCCTTACAGATCGTGCTGCGAGTGCTACGCTAAAAACGTATGGAGAAAATGTTGGTTTGCCTACCGGACAAATGGGAAACTCTGAGGTGGGCCATATGAATATAGGAGCAGGTAGAGTGGTTTGGCAAATGCTGGTTCGTATCAATAAAGCATTCAAAGAGGATGAAATTTTGGACATGCAAAATTTCCAAAAACTACTTCAGTTAGCCGAAGATAAGCCATCTAGGAAGATACACCTGATGGGCTTAGTAAGCGATGGTGGAGTACACAGTAGTATAGAGCACCTCAAGGCATTGACTAAAATCTTTACGTCCCTTGGGTTAGACGATAGAGTATACATACATGCATTTACAGATGGCAGAGATACAGATCCTCACAATGGTATTGGATACATAGATGAGGTAGTAGCGGCAGACGGTTTTGGCCGAGCTACGCTTGCTTCTGTTTGCGGCAGGTATTACGCTATGGATAGAGACAAACGATGGGAACGTACACAACTTGCCTACAATGCTTTGGTGCATGGTCAAGGAGAAAAGGCTACAAGCTATAAAGAAGCCTTACAAGCAAGTTATGATAAAGGAGTGAGTGATGAGTTTATCCAACCGATTTTACTCAATGACACACCCATCAAAGAGGATGATATTGTATTGTGTTTTAACTTTAGAACAGACAGAGGAAGACAAATAAGTAATGTACTCACGCAAGTATCTATGCCAGACTTTGGTATGCAAACAGTTGATATTAATTATTTTACAATGACCGAGTATGATAAAACATACCGTAACGTAAATGTACTCTTTGATAGCCAAGATCTTACAAATACGCTCGGAGAGGTACTTTCTGTTAATGGTAAGAAGCAACTGCGAGCAGCAGAGACAGAAAAATATCCACACGTCACTTTCTTCTTCAATGGAGGTAGAGAGGAGCCTTTTGAAGGAGAAGATAGAACCATGGCAAGCTCACCCAAGGTAGCCACGTATGATTTGCAACCAGAAATGAGTGCAATAGAGCTTACAGAGAAAGTAATGCTCGCTATGCGAAAGCAGTCGTACGATTTTGTCTGTGTAAACTATGCCAATCCCGATATGGTAGGACATACAGGCGTTTTTGATGCCATAACCAAAGCATGTGAAACCGTAGATTCTTGTGCGGAAGCAATAACCGAATATGCACAAAAGGAAGGATACAGTGTGATCGTAATAGCAGACCATGGCAATGCAGACATGGCTATAAACGAAGACGGTTCTCCGAATACCGCACATACCACGAACCTAGTGCCTATCTACTTGCTCGATAAAGACAAGAAAACGGTAGCAGATGGTAAATTGGCAGATATAGCACCTACAGTTCTAGACTTATTGGGTGTGAGTGTACCTAAAGACATGGACGGCGAGTCTTTGGTTTAAGTGTTAATTCGCTTGAAAGTCATTAGTCTATGTTATTGCTGATCACTTGGTATACGGTAACAGGTAAAATGGATCAGTTTAAGAAATAGCGTTGTGCAGTGAGTCCTTTTTCTATCAATTCTATGAATTGATACGGTAATTTTTGTCGTGCGGTTATCTTTGTGCCAATGGATTACAACATTATAATTGTATCGCTGAGTGTTTGCATCGTACTCTCTTACTTTTTTAGTGAGATAGCCAAGCGTACAAATATTCCCTCAGTGCTTATGCTCATTGTTGCAGGAGTAGGTTTGGGTCAGTTTCTAAGTTTTTACCCTGAGTATAATGTAAATTTTTTTCCGTACTTAAAAGTACTTGGCACCGTTGGTCTTATTATGATTGTGCTAGAAGGGGCCTTGGACCTAGAGCTTTCTAAAGAAAAGAAACCACTTATTTTCAAAGCTACGCTCTTAGGCATTCTTGGTATTTTTGGTAGTATTCTGATTATCGCTCCTATTTTTCATTTTTTATTAAAAATGAGTGTGGCATCTTCTATACTGTATGCCACGCCGCTTTCTGTCATAAGTAGTGCCATAGTGATACCTAGTGTTGCTACATTATTAGAATACGACAAAGAGTTGTTGATATATGAGAGTTGTATATCAGATATCATTGGTATTATGGTTTTCAACCTCATAGTGAGTATACTACAGAGTAATGAGATAGGTAGCTCACTGCAGGAATTTTCCATAGAAGTTCTACTCACCTTAGTCGTATCCATGCTTTTGGGTATAGGTTTGGTATTGCTCTTCAAGTTCTTGAATGCTAAGGTGAAGCTGTTCTTTTTCATCTCCATTCTGATACTGATTTATGCTTTGGGTAAGATGATACATCTTAGTCCTTTGGTTCTTATTCTTGTGTTTGGCCTCATTCTCAAAAACCATCACCTCGTATTTCGTGGTCCGCTTAGAAACATGATGACACGCATGGAGTTTGTTAAGATGGAAAAAGACTTTCATATCATCAGTAGAGAAACAGCGTTTGTACTGCGTACATTCTTCTTTATTGTTTTTGGCCTTACGATAGATCTCGGCTCATTGGTAGATATAGAGGTCCTTATTATTAGTGTTATGGCCTTCATTGGCATTCTGCTTGGTAGAATACTGTTGCTAAAGTGGTTGGCCAAGGAGGTGACGGATGTTGTAGAATATGTTGCTCCGCGTGGTTTGATAACCATCTTGCTTTTTTATAATATTCCTACAGAGCTTAGTTCAGATATTTTTCAGCCAGGAATCATTCTATGGGTGGTCATCATAACCAGTATTTATATGTCTTATGGCCTTATCAAAAAGGGTGACGGTACTACGAAAAAAGGAGATACAGATACTCCTGTGGTAGATGCATGATAAATTAGCTTGAGACCATTATCTTCCATAAATACCATTTTGCGTGTTAAGGCGTTACTTTGTGACAGCAACGCGTGAGAAATAGTTTCACCATATTAGCCCTATTTTGCATTCTTCATAGTTTTGGGCAGCTTTCTACTTTAGATACGGCAAGAGTGCTCCCTATGCCGGGAGACACCATTCGTTTTACGGATAAGTTTGTAGTGGAGAATAGTGTTAGTGTAATAGGATATGTTGTAGGACGCGATTATAAGGTGCTTACAAATACACTCACGTGGAAAACAACTGTTCCGTTAGATACCATTTCCATAATTTTCAGAACGCTTGATTTTAGGTTGGCTTACCGCAACAAGGAAGTGCGAGTCATAAAACAAATTAATGAAGACAATCCCTTTGCGTATATACCAGATAAAAAGCGAATAAATTCAACATATGGCGAGTTAAATACCGCGGGGAATGTATCGCGTGGCATTGGTTTTGGCAATGCTCAAGATGTTGTGGTAAATTCTAATCTGAATTTAAGTCTAAATGGGATGTTAGCCAATGATGTAGAGGTGCTTGCTGTTATTAGCGATGAAAATAACCCCATACAACCAGAGGGTAATACACAGCAAATACAAGATTTTGATCAAGTATACATTACCTTAAAAAAGGATAGTGCAATCATAACCGTAGGCGATTTTTTGATGGACAGGCCTTCTCATTCTTACTTTATTAACTACTATAAAAAATCGCGTGGGGTGCAGGTACAGAATGTCCGCAAATTGGATGATTGGAAACTCAATACAGAGTTTGAAGCCGCTATCTCTCGGGGTCGTTTTTCTCGTAATCAAATAGCTGGTATTGAGGGAAATAGTGGTCCATACCGCCTTAACGGAGAAAACGGAGAGCAGTTTATCATTATCATAGCGGGAACTGAGAATGTCTTCTTAGATGGTAGACAACTTTCTAGAGGAGAAGACAATGATTATGTCATAAACTATAACACCGGTGAAATAACATTCACGCCAAGAATATTGATAACCAGGTACAGCAGGATAGTTGTAGAGTTTCAATACAGCGATCGAAATTATGGACGAACGGTTGCCCATGCTGGTGCCGCTCTAAGTAAAGGTGGTTTTACGTTTTATGTGAACGGGTTCAATGAGATGGACCTGAAATCGCAGGACTTTCAGCAAGACTTGAGTGATAGCTCAGGTAAGAAAGAAGCATTGATTATGGCAGGAGACGGCAATATCCTGTTTGAAAACGTACGTAAGCAGGCAACTTATAATCCAGATAGGATCATGTATACAAAATCAGTGATTGCAGGAAATACGGTATATGAGTATGCTGGAAATCCCGAAGTTCAAGACACATTTTATGAAGTGTTCTTTACCAATGTGGGCATCACAAATGGTAGCTACTCACAAGCCCAGACGGCTGCCAATGGGAAGGTGTTTGAGTATGTTGGCGATGGATTAGGTGACTACGCTCCTGTAGAAGTGCTTGTAGCTCCTCAACGATTGAATACGATTAACCTTGGTTTGGTACAAGAATATAAAAACGGCAGGAGAGGCATAGAATACGCAAGAAGTTCCTTAGACAAAAATACCTTCTCAGATGTAGATGACGGAGACAATGGCGGTTTTGGTCTTAAGCTTTTCCAAACCACTGAACGTACGCTGAAAGACAGCACATGGAAATTGAAAACTGACATAAATTATGAGCTAGTGAGTGGAGCGTTCAGTAATGTAGAGCGTTACCGTGGGTTAGAGTTCGATCGGCAATGGAATAAGGTGCTTAGCAATCCGCAAGCCCTAGCCTCTAAGTTGCCCAGCTATGAGCACATAGCCAATGCCACGGTTGGCATACAAAAGAGTTTAAGCAATTTCATTAGTAACAAGGCCTCTGCCTTTATTCGTCCGGGGAATTATATAGGTTTTAGTAACCTTACGCGTTCTGCTTTTCAGTGGAAAGGAGCTACAATTGCTAATAACCTAGAATTGCTGCAGAGTAATACCGCTGAGGATTCTACCGAGCTTAATAATCTATATTATAGTTTCACATCCAATGTTTCACGTTCATTTTTCCAGAAGATTAATATGGGTTTTGGTTTTACTAAAGAACAAAGCTCTTTTGAGCGAGATTCGTTGCTGGCACAATCGTATGGTTTCACGTCGTACAATGCATTTATAAGCAATAACGATAGTAATAGGATTGCCTACAGCCTTAGTGCCAATCAACGTAAAGATAAATTGCCACAGAATGATGGTTATAGTGCTGCTACCACCGGTCGGGATTTTTCCTTGGTAAGTAAGTATATGTCTAAAAGTAGACAGTCTGTAGAGTTGGGTGCTGTCTACAGACAACTCCAAATAGAAGAACCCTCTCTTAGCAGTAAACCTACCGAAAACACCTTGCAAAGTAGGTTGGAATGGAACCTACATTTTTTTAAAAGGCTAGTAAGGTCACGTACTTTTTATCAAATAGGCTCTGGTCAGGAACAGCGGAGAGAGTTTCAGTATTTACAAGTACAACCGGGCAATGGTGTGTATATTTGGAATGATTACGATAGCAACGATCTGAAGACATTGAATGAATTTGAACTTGCCTCAGACTTAGACCGCCAGCGGGCCGACTATATCCGTATTTTCACACCTGTTGCTGGATTTATTACCGCCAGTACTACGAAGATAAGTCAGACCATTGAGCTATCACCAGCGGTCTACTTCAAAAATGCAAAAAAGAAGCCGTTCATATCTCGCTTTAATAGTATCAACTCCCTTATCTTAGATCGCAAAACACTTCCTACAGATATACTGACAATACTCAATCCGTTTGTACAGCAATTGGCCGACACTTCATTGCTTAGTCAATCACAAAATTTCAGGTCTTCCTTGTTTTTTAATAGAGGAAATCCCACATACAGTATAGAGTATTCCTATATTTCGGCTGTATCTAAAGTCTTGCTTACCAACGGATTTGATAGCAGAGGAAATACAGAGCATTTGATGAATGCCCGTGTTAGTTTGAGCAAAGTATTTACGCTAAGCACCCGTGGCATTATAGGTAAAAGGGAGTACTCGAGTGAATTTTTTGCGTCTCGTAGTTTCGCGTATGACTTTTTTGAGATTGAACCGAATTTGCAGCTCACGCTCAAAAACAAATACCGTATACAGTTGAAAACAAAGTATTTTAAAGCCCAAAACGGTGAGATTTATGGCGGAGAAAAAGCAGAAAATATTGAACTGGGCACAGAGTTTCGATACACAGAAGCAGGAAAGGGTTCTTTGAATGCAGGCATCAATTACATCAAGGTAAATTTTGACGGGAGCGGTAGCAGCACCCTGGGTTATGAGCTATTGCGTGGTTTACAAAATGGTAACAATATTACTTGGAAGCTAGGCTATCAACGCACCTTGACTAACAGTGTACAGGTAGTAGTAAGTTATGAGGGTAGAAACAGCGAAGAGTCTGATGTGATTCACATCGGCAGACTAGTCGCTAGGTACCTGTTTTGATTTGACTTGACTGCGGTTGCCAATGAGCTTGGTGCCATCTTTTTCCAGTATTACTATCTTGCTTTTGTAAAGATTTCCCAACGCCTTTTTAAATGCTTTCTTACTCATTTGGAACACTTTACGTATATCGTCTGGATCACTCTTATCATGAAACTTAAAATGACCACCTTCTTTTTCGAGTATATCTAAGACCCCTTGTGTGGCCTTGTCAATTACATTGCGGTATCCTTGTGGCTCCAGAGTTAGATCCACTTTACCGTCTGGGCGTATGGTCTTTACAAAAGCTTTTCGTTCGTCACCTACTTGCACAGGTTTGTGTATATCATTCTTAAATATGAGACCTTGGTACATGCCGTTTATGATCACATTCATGCCCAGCTCAGAGCGTTTGTACATCAGTATATTAACCTCTTGGCCTTCTTCAAGTTCTAGGTCTTCGGTAAACAGAAAATCCTCTATTTGCCCAGAACCGATGAGTCGATCTGTTTTGTCATCGAGCAAGCAAAAAACAACGTACCATTCGTCTGCTTCCATTTTTACAGGTTGCTCACTATACGGCACAAGAAGCTGCTTTACGAGTCCCATATCCATAAAGGCTCCAGCGTTATTTACATCCATAACCTTAAGGAAAGCGAACTTATCCAGTTCTACTTTAGGTATCAACGTCGTAGCTACAGGTCTCTCTTCGTTATCTTTATATACATATACGTCAATATCATCGCCTAGGTTCAGTGTATCTGCCACATAGGCATTAGGTAGAAGTACCTCATTGCCATGGTTGTCTATCAAGTAGCAACCGTTATCTGTAGTTCTACTAGCTCTTAGCGTATTGGTTTTTCCTATTTCCATTGGTTGTGCTTGCAAAGTTAGCCCAATGTTTTAAGATTGCTTAGTGGTAATGCTTGCAGTTTTCTGCTTCTAGTCTTAGCACTACGATACCATGCATTTTTATAAAGCCTTTTCCGATGGCTGCTTCCAACTCTTTATACGATTTTTATGTTTGCCGGTGGCCCAGTATCCACGTGTTTTATTTCTGTGAGCAATAGTATAGTCTCCAAGCTTTATTTTATTCTTCTTCCAAAATTCCAACACACTCAAACTTGTCAAACACCCGTATACCGTGGGGTGCATCTTTTAGTTCATTAGTGAGGTCTTGCCCTGCCCAATGCTCGTAATGTTTGCCATTACGCCAAAGTCTACTTTGGGTTACATCATATACCAAGCCATCGTATGCTACCCAAATGACTTCTTTGTCTTGTCCATTGTTTAGACTCAGGGTCCTCAGAGAAATTTTTGGTAAATTGTTATCTTTCATATTTGCTGGCTTATTTTAGCCCTCAATATTAAAACCTATGAGGGTGAAAATTCTAATTATCTTAGTGATTGTGTATATCCTAGCTGCTTTTGCTTGGCTCACTTTTTCGCTGTTACGATATTCCAATACTGATTACGCTTTAAAGAATGATGTGCTTCAAGCAGGTCTTATTGCTTGCACGCTTCAAGTAATGCAACAAGCAAAAGACGGAAACTTAGGCGAAACAGATACGGTGCAATATTATTTAAAACAGCTCTCATTGAATATAGAGGAATCAACATTGCAGGGCTTTGTAAGTGAGCGTTTCGACAATATGTATAGGGCAGAATTCATAGATGTATCACCTAAAAAAAGAATTGTACAATTGCGTATCAATCCTGAAAGTCTAGAACAATTAAAAACGAATCAATACCAGCAGCGAAATATTTGGCTCTACTAGAGTATCCTATTACTCATACTCGTAGCAGCTGGAATTTATGGTGTGTATTACAGTATAGATAGCATTTATAAACTGAATAAGCGTCAGAATAATTTTTTACTATCAGTCACACATGAATTTAAGACACCCATAGCTTCCATTCGTTTGATGTTGCAAACTAGTAAGCACCCTAAAGTTAAAAAAGAGAAAAGAGCCGAGTTGATAGATGATAGTATTCTGAATACACATAGACTAGAAGATCTAGCTGAAAATATGCTTACTGCAATGCAGATAGAAAATGAAAAGTATCATTATCAATTTTCTGAAGTGAATCTAAGCCAAATGGTAACTGCTTTGTTGGGTAACCAAGAAATAAAAGGGGAGATTAATAAATATATAGAGCCAAACATACGCATAGTGGGAGATGCTTTTATCTGGCGTATGGTGATAAATAACTTAATAGAAAATGCCTTTAAATACTCTGATAACCAGCCAATAGAGGTAGAGCTAGCTATGAAAGGTAAGTTCAAAACACTTGAAATAAGAGATTGTGGTGTTGGTATACACAAAGAAGATATGAAGAATATCTTTAAGAAATTTTATCGAGTACAAGACGAAGAGACACGTACAACCAAGGGTACGGGATTAGGATTATTTATAGTTAAACAAACGGTACAAAAACACAACGGAAAAATATACGTAAGTGCCAATAAGCCAAAGGGTTCAGTCTTTACAATAAAGTTGCCCTGATTTTCTTATGTTACGACCGTAGCCCTAAAATAATAAATATTTGTCATATTTGTGAAACATTGATCGTATATAATGATAAACCAACAAACAATGAACATATGAAAAAACGAATCTTAGTAGTTGAAGACGAAAAATACCTAGCTGAAACCATAAAACTTAATCTTGAAATTGAAGATTTTCATCCTGTTTTAGTCCATGATGGTGCCTCTGCAATCACGACGTTTAAAGAGCAAAGTTTTGACCTTGTTATTCTAGACATTATGATTCCAAATATAGATGGAATTGCGGTCTGCGAAAACATACGATTGCATGATAATAATGTGCCTATTATGTTTTTAAGTGCCAAAAGCAGTTCGGAAGATAGAATTCTTGGTTTAAAGAAAGGTGGTGATGATTACCTCACAAAGCCCTTTGATCTAGAAGAGTTAATGCTTCGTATTAATAAACTTATCTCCCGAAATGAAGATAGCATTAAGGCGAATTCTGTTACCGAATATAGTTTTGGTTTAAACTCTGTCAACTTTGATAGCTATGAGGCTTCAGGGAGAGATGGCAAAATTTCACTTACTAAAAAAGAAGCATTGCTTTTAAAGCTGCTGATTGAAAATAAGGATGAAGTAGTAAGTCGCGAAAAAATATTGCAAACTGTATGGGGCTACTCAATATATCCGAGTACCCGCACCATTGACAATTTTATATTGGCTTTCAGAAAATATTTTGAGCCAGATCCCAAAAACCCTAAATTCTTCCTCTCACTTCGTGGTGTTGGCTACAAGTTTATGAATCCGGAGGTATAGCCGCCATTTGTTTATAACTTAGGCGAATAGCGGCAACTAGCTGCTCATAGATTTTAATATTTTTGCCTGCTCATACAACACAATGCACGAGCAAATACTGATTATCGATTTTGGTTCACAATTTACGCAGCTGATTGCACGTAGAATAAGAGAACTAAATATTTACTGCGAGATTCATCCTTTTAATAAGCTTCCAGAAATCACTACCCAAATCAATGGTATTATACTCTCTGGTAGTCCGAGCAGTTGCACAGACCCTAATGCTCCAGTTGTAGATTTGGACTTAATGAATTTGGATGTCCCAATATTGGGTTTGTGTTACGGTGCACAGTATATGGTTGCTCACAATGGTGGTACAGTAGAAAGAAGTACACATCGAGAGTATGGTAGAGCCAATCTTACAGGAACTTCTAACGATAAACTATTAGCAGGGATACCTGAAGGTAGTCAAGTTTGGATGAGCCATGGTGATACTATATTGGAAATGCCACTGGGTACCACTGTTCTAGCCAAAACAGAAAGTATTCCAGTTGCTGCATATCGCTTTACAGACAAAGAGATATACGCAGTTCAGTTTCATCCAGAAGTGAGTCACAGTGCAGATGGCATGCAGCTACTCCAAAATTTTACCCAGGGTATCTGCGGATGTGTAGGAGATTGGACTCCCGCACACTTCGTTACGGAGAGTGTAGACTACTACAAGAAGACCCTTGGCAATGATAAAGTGATAATGGGACTAAGTGGCGGAGTGGATAGCTCAGTTGCAGCGTTCATCCTACATCAAGCCATTGGAGATAATTTGGTTGGCATATTTGTAAACAATGGCTTGTTACGCAAAAACGAATACAAAGAAGTACTTGAGGCATACAAAGGTCTTGGGCTAAATGTGATAGGAGTCGATGCTTCAGAGCTCTTCATTAGTCGATTATCAGGAGTAAAAGATCCTGAAACTAAACGAAAAATTATTGGAAATTCATTTATTGAAGTGTTTGATGCTGAAGCATCTAAAATAAAAGGAGCGAAGTGGCTAGGTCAAGGTACGATATACCCAGACGTGATAGAATCTGTGAGTGTAAACGGACCATCTGCTACTATAAAGTCGCACCACAATGTGGGAGGCCTTCCGGATGACATGGAGCTGAAGCTAGCAGAGCCATTGCGTCTGTTATTCAAAGACGAAGTACGAAGAATTGGAGCAGAGTTAGGAGTGCCAAAGATCATTTTATCAAGACATCCTTTTCCTGGTCCTGGACTGGCCATACGTATCATAGGGGATATTACTGAGCAAAATATTGCTATATTGCAGGATGCAGATGCTATTTTCATTGGTGAAATGAAAGTTCAAGGCTTGTACGATACTATTTGGCAAGCAGGAGCTATATTTTTACCAATACAAAGCGTAGGCGTAATGGGAGATGAGCGTACGTATGAAAATGTGATTGCTTTGCGAGCAGTAACCTCGGTAGATGGTATGACCGCAGACTGGGCAGATTTACCACATCGTTTTCTTGCTACCGTTAGCAATAAGATTATTAATCAAGTAAAAGGAATAAATAGAGTAGTATATGATATCAGCTCAAAACCGCCTGCTACCATTGAGTGGGAATAAATTTCTAGGGTATTTCTTAGTACCATTATTATTAATCAGTTGTGGTGCTTTCAAAAAGACCCAAAAAACGGAATGGCCTAAGGATGATGCTGTTGTAGTTGTAAATTCGCAGAATAGTGAGGACGAAACAGCAGTAGAAGTATTCCAAAAAAATGATACCAAGGAGGAAGCAATGATCTACAGCTCTGTAATGTTCAAAGGCCAGAGTTACCGCGTACCGAAACATAAAGATGATTTCAACATAGCAGTATTACTTCCTTTTCATTCAGATAAATCAAATTCTAGAAGAGATAAACGTAGAGCTGATATCATGCTAGAATACTATCAAGGAATTCAGCTTGCCCTAAAAAAAGGAAAGGATCTGGATAGTAGGTTTACGGTTCATTTTTACGATACAGATAACGATACCAACCAGTTGAAGTTGATCTTAAAGAAACCCGAAATGGAGACAATGGATTTAATCCTTGGACCCACAGACGAAATTCAAGTCAAGATGGCCGCCTATTTTGCTCGTTCACGAAAAACACCCATGTTCTCGCCGTTCACTGCTGTTACAGATCTTTGGAGCAATAATCCGTTTATAATCAATTTGAATCCGTCGAATGAGATGAAAGCACTAGCATTCTTAGCCTATTTTAAGAAAAACCACCACGACGAAAAACTACTGATCGTAAGAGACGGACGACGTTTTGATAAAGGCTTTGGTGCTGCACTTGTAGCGGAATGTGTCAAGCAGGAAATTGACTTTAGTAAGATTGCTTATAACAAAAGTACAGCTTGGAAAAATCATTTAGGAGCAGAAAAAACTGTTGTTCTTCTTACCTCTGAAGAGAAACTAGATGTAACCTATGTAGCCACAGGACTACTAACCAGTGTTCCCAATGTTACCCTTATCGGTTCTGATAAATGGATGGAGTTTAGCAGTGTAGATTTTGGCCAATGGCAAAAACTTAATGTTAGATTTCTAAGTACTAACAAGGCTCATGTACCAAACGATAATGCACATTTTGTGGTAAATAATTACCGCCTTAGTTATAAAGACGACCCCAGCTGGTACACGTACATGGGCTATGACCAAATGCTTTTTGCTCTAGAAGTCCTCGATGCATTTGGAGGCTACTTCCCGCTGTTTCTGGAGGGAAAATCTATACCGTATGCCAACTCTACTATGGTAATTACCAAGACTTCCACCTGCTTTCAAAATAAGTTCATACAGCTGTATAAACTAGAAGATTGCGAACTTAAAGCGATAGAATAAAATTGAAATATTTCCGATCACGATACTCCTCTGCACTACAACTTTTAGAAGGGTATAAATACCCAGAACCTTTTCATATTGCCGCAAAAAACTTTTTCAAGAGTTCCAAGAAATTTGGGTCTAAAGACCGTAAAGCCATTGCAGAGATTTGTTATACCTTCCTAAGATGCGGTAAGGTGGTACAAGATGTAGAGCTAAAAAAAGGACTACTACTCAGTTCACTCTTTTTGGAGTTTGATAGGGTAGAGGACTGGAACAAGGTAGCAGAAGAAGCTAAATACGATTTTGTGCTGCCGGAGGATTTCTTTTATTCTGGCAATAGTTTAAACTTTGTTTCTAACGCATTAGGAAAAGAAATTTCGTATTTTTCGGAAGGAAGTCTTATGGAAGGTTTTGAGCACTACAACGATGCAGAGAATATACGTTTTAGACCCAAGAACTGGGCCAAAGATCATACAGACAAGGAGATAAGAAAACTAGGGGCAATAGGAGTAAGAGAGCTTAAACTTAATGAATCGTTGGCAGATACTTTGCAAGTACAAGATTTATCATCACAGTTCATCTGTACGGGCATAGATATAAACGAAGGAGACAAAATTTGGGATGTGTGCAGTGGAGCGGGAGGTAAGAGCCTCAATCTAAGTGCACAAGGAAATGGAACGTTTTTCTTAAGCGACATTCGCTCTGCAATCATACAGAACGCTAAGTCACGCTTTGCTTCTATGTACTACAAAGCCAACTTTGGTATTGCAGATATGCAAAAAGAGGCCAGTCAGCTTAAGTTTGGAGCTATCGATGTAGAAGGAGAGTATTTTGATACCATAGTAGCAGATGTGCCGTGCAGCGGCAGTGGTACGTGGTTTCGTACACCCGAGCATTTTACCCGTTTTAATTATGCAGAGATAGAAAGCTATGCAACCCGTCAACAAACCATTGTGAAAAACGCAGCACCTTTCCTCAAAAAAGGAGGCTCTTTATACTATATAACATGCTCCGTATTTGCGAAAGAAAATACCGAGGTACGTGACTGGATAGCTGCCAATACAGACCTTACGTTTGTAGAAGAAATTGCCTTTGACGGACTACGCCAACGTGCCGATGGCATGTACATGGCTACGTTTGAGAAGTAGGTGGAATCAACTCAATGTTTCGGCTGTGAGCCCCCTGCTAGACTTATGGCTGTTAGCACTTGGGTGTTAGATCATACAGAATTACTATGCAAAGCAGCTAGTACTGCTGCTGGCTTTTTTTTGCTACTAATCGTTTATACAACGGAATAATGACAGTCGTATGGTGCGGTAGGTAGAATTACTCTAGTGCAGTTTACAACTCTATACTCCTCTAAATATTGGACTACAAAATAGTAGCTTGTAGTTTTTTGGGCAATGACTGCACTACGAGCATATAGCTATCGTCTACGAGTTGTAAGAAGTGAGTGTCATCTACATCTTGATTTACATCAACGGTATTCCAATGGACTTTATTCATATGATAGCCTGGCTTCACAGCGATATAATTTGCACGAAGTTCTTGGGCGAGTTCTGGGTCACATTTTAGGTTGACACTCATAAAGTTATCAATGCTGCACAAAGCAAACATCTTTTTATGTACCTTAAATACAAGCGTATCGGGACCAAAAGGGGTATGCTCAGTAACAAAGCGTTTTTTTAGGCAATAATGGCGGAAGTGCTCTAAGTCCATTATTGCTTCACTAAAAAGACGGTTAGCTTATCATCAGTATATACCTTATCTGCTATTTCTAGCACCGTAGGTTGGTCTGCTATTAGTCGGGCTACATTGCTGCTTTGTACCAAGATACATCTGGGTTGTATGGTTTTCAGGTAATACCAAAAAGGACTTTCGTCTCTGCCCATCTCTTCTGTATTAAAGGTAGCTCCTAGTCTATTGAAATATACAAGGCTATGGTTTGGCTCAGGAACGTAGCATACGTATATGTACTCTTCGTTAGACACCCATTTGGCAATCTTCTCTTCCCCACCTATTAGCCACTTGTAGGCATAGTTTTCTGGATTGCCTTTTATGCGTACTACCTCGCTCATTCGTTCAAAGTAGCGGCTGTTGGCCTCCGAAAATGAGAACAGAGTTATAACACCAAGCAAAATAGCTGTGGTGGTAGGATGTACGTAAGGCAAGTAGCGAGCAGAAACGTTGAATATACCATAAATAAGTATGGGAAAAATAGTACCTATAACATAGTAGTCGTGGTTCATAAATTGGACTCCGAAAAGTACTGTAATACTGAGTAAACCAACGGCTAGTAAGATGAGTAGCTGAACATCAGGACATGTGAAAGACTTCTTTCTAAAGCTGAGGAGAGCACCTAATGCTATAAGTAGTAGAAACCAACGTAGGGTAAGGGTAAAATAATCGTCTTTGAATCGCCACGCTGTGTCCAATACATTACAAAACTCATCCCAAGAGCTTACGGGCATAGTAGAGCTCAGAAATACGGTAGACCATAGTCTCGTGTTTATTTGGGCAACATAGTATACATCATAGTAGATTACGCCAATACCTATGCAAGCAAAAAGCGAAGAAGCTAGCCAAAACTGAGCGTTTGGTTTGCGTATGTTTTGTAAAAAATAAACACCATAAATAGCAATAAAATAGATGCCAGATGAAGTTTTTATAAATAGTGATAATCCAGTGATTAGGAGTATGGCATATATATATTTGGATAATCCCTTATGAAAAAAGTTAAGAGCGTACAATACGAGGCTAAGTGCCCATACATCTGGCAAGTAATTGTAGCCATAATAAACCAAGATAGGAGAGGTGAAAACAATACTCGATGTAAGGAGGATGATAAGGGTACTCTCTTTTATTAGCACTCGAGCACAGAGCAATGCTAGTGATAGATAGAAGAATGAAAGAGTAAAAAACTTATATAGAAAGGGAAGATATTGCTTTGGATAGCCTAGCTTCACTACTTGTGCTAGTAGATATTGTAAAACAGAAAATTCTACACCTACATCTCCATTTATAGTTTTAATACTAAGTGTAGCAGGATTAGTGAGGCTCTTGCCGTCCACATAGCGATAACACAGAGCTAATCTGTCTGCTTGTGCCCATTGATGTATGCCTCGCGGTAGGTCATTTGCACTCGGGTAATAGGTGCTAAAAAACGTAACCCCAAAAATGAGAATGAAACCAAGGAGTAACCATTTGGGCTTGTTAAAGGACATGTGTGTTCGTCTGTATATTTGTCTAGCAGAATGATATCTTAAGGAAAGGCAAAACGCACTTTTCACATATGAATCTATGCGTTAATTTGTGTCCAAAAATAACGAGGATGAATCTTTATTGGCGAAAAAATATTTTAGCTACTTGCAACGCTGTGAAAACCTCCAAAATATAGCAAGGTTATTCGAATACACTATCAGTTAAGATGACGATAGTTTTCGTATCGATTTGATGTGCTAAATGGGATGATTTTTTTATAAAGGTTAGATAACCATTGATTTATGTAAAGTCAACAAGATAGTTGTGTAATTCGACGAAATCTGCCACCATGTCACTCTTCATATTTTGGTCTACTCTTTGAATAGATAGGTGTAACTAAGTAAATATAAAAATGCAAAAAGGAAAAGTTTCAGTAAACACGGAGAATATATTCCCGATTATCAAAAAATTTCTTTACACAGATAACGAAATTTTCTTGAGAGAGTTGATTTCAAATGCTACAGACGCTAGCAATAAGCTAAGAGTACTGAGCAAACGTGGCGAGGTGAGAGGTGAAATAGGCGAGCTTAAAATAAGTGTAACCCTAGACGAAGAGAAAAATACGCTAACCATTAGCGATAATGGTATAGGCATGACAGAAGAAGAGATTGATAAGTACATCAATCAGATCGCTTTCTCTGGTGCAGAAGAGTTTGTCGAAAAATTTAAAGACACCAAAGAAGACGCTAACATCATTGGTCATTTTGGTCTGGGTTTCTATTCCAGTTTTATGGTAGCAGACAAGGTGGAGATTGACTCGCTTAGCCATGCTGAGGGAGCACAGCCTGCCAAATGGACGTGTGAAGGATCCACCGATTTTAAGATTACCAAAGGAAAGCGTAAAACGCGTGGTACCGATATCATCTTACACATCAATGATGAGAGCAAGGAATTTGGGCAGAAATGGAAAGTACAGGAATTGCTTAATAAGTATTGTAAGTTTTTACCCATTCCAATAGAGTTTGATGAGAAGATAATAAATGAGGTAGCTCCACTATGGAAAAAAAATCCAGCGGAGCTTACAGATCAAGATTACCTCGATTTCTACAGCAAACTATACCCTATGGGTGAGCCTCCATTGTTTTGGATTCACCTGAATGTCGACTATCCTTTCAACCTTACTGGAGTATTATATTTTCCGAAAATAAAGAAGGAGATAGACCCCAATAGAAATAAGATTCAACTGTATAGTAACCAAGTATACGTTACAGACAATGTAGAAGATATTGTACCAGAGTATCTTATGCTCCTACATGGAGTGATAGACAGTCCAGATATACCACTAAATGTAAGTAGAAGTAGCTTGCAAGCAGACGGAGCGGTGAAAAAAATCACAAGCCATATCAGCAAGAAAGTAGCCGATAAGTTGGCAGACCTTCACAAAGCAGACTTGGAAGATTATACAGCCAAGTGGGACAGCATTAGCATTTTTGTTAAATATGGAATGTTGTCAGATGATAAATTCTATGATAGAGCAAAAGGTATCTGCTTACTCCAAAACACCAATAACGAATACAGCAGTATAGAAGCGTATATCACCAAAATAGAGCCAAATCAAACTGATAAGGACGGCAATAGAGTCGCTTTATATACCAATGATGCGGACAAGCAATACAACTTTGTAGAAGCTGCTGTTGCCAAAGGGTATGACGTACTCGTGCTAGATGAGGTCATAGACAATCACTTCATAGGTAACCTAGAACAGAAGAACGAGAAGTTTCAACTAAAACGAGTAGACGCAGATACTGCCGGAAAGTTAATAGACAAGGATGAGAAAACCGAAAGTGTACTAGGAGAGGATGAGGTGACTAAACTAAAAGAAGCCTTTGAAGGAGCTGTGAACAAAGAAAAGTATACCGTAGTCTCAGAAGTAATGAGCCCAGACGAAGCGTTTATCACCATCACACGTAGTGAGTGGGAGAGACGCATGAGTGAAATGGGCGGTATGGGTGGCATGCAGATGTTTGGCCAGATGCCAGAGAAGTATTCTGTATCTGTCAACACCAATCATGCTCTTGCAGCCAAGGTACTCAAAGCAAAAGGAGAGAAGCAAATAGCACTAATGAATAACGCAATAGACCTCGCTAAGCTATCCCAGAACCTGCTTACGGGCAAAGAGCTAAGTGAGTTTGTGAAGAAGCAGTACGCAACGTTATAGTCTCTTTACAAGGAGCATCTAGATTCCGTTCATGCTAAGTCGGAAGGTAGACCGTTCGTTGGATGAAAATACACACAAAAAAAAGGCCCTGTCACATGACGAGGCCTTTTTTGTTGTAGTGCATGTCTTTTAATTTCCTTGTTTAATAATTTTTCGATTGATTCTTCCATTCTTTGTTTGAATATTGACAGCGTATACACCATCTGCAAGAGAAGATAAGTCAATGGGTTGGTTTTGCTCTGTTAAGGTGAACGAATGAACTACTTGTCCGAGATGATTAGTGATAGTACCTATACCGTTACCAGAAGGCAATTGTACCGAAATTACATGCTGAAATGGGTTTGGAGCTAGAACAATCGTTTCAGAAGAAATCCTATCGCTAACGCTTAATGTCTCAGAAGCACTTCTGATAGGCATAGATACGCCAACTTGCTCTACAGACTTGTTTGTTTCATCTTGGAGAATTGCCATAACGTACATCTGGTTTTTATCCCATTCGGAGTGTTTTGCCACACGAGCAAACAAGACAATTGAGTCTCCTTTCGTTTGTGGAAGGTTGGAGATCGATCTATTGATAATTACTTTTCGCAGCACATCAAAATGTTCTTTTTCTCCATTGGGTGCATCAAAGAAGATGGTGTCTTCTAGTGCTGGAGCATACAGGTTTAACGATTGAATTGTATTTGCTTCCTCAGCTCTAATGCGAATTTTAGCTACGAGTGAATCATCGTCACTTATTACCGTTGTAACCCTTACACTAAACGAAGAGGTTTGTTCTTTGTACCCATTGAATATATTGCTGCTTGAATAATTTGTTCCACCACTTACTACATCTCCTTGAATTACTATTCTAGGTGTAGACCCTAGAACACCATAAAAATTGGTACGTTCATCATTTTCAACTGTATTATGGAGGTAGAGTTCGCAAACTCTATAGGGTCTACTTGGGTGTATCGCAATATGAAGTACATCAGGATTATTATTTAAATTGGTATAGAGACCCGGGTTTCGGGATGCACATATACTGCAATATGTATTGGTGAAATGCTCTACCAATACTTTTTTTTCTACTTGAGCTTCTAATTTTTGTGTCAATAGCAACGTAGAAGCGGTGATAAATAGGATAATAATTTTCTTCATGTCACAAAATGAACGAAAGACTATTAAAATCCTTAGTACTTTCCACCCTATTTTACCAGAATGGTATGAATATTACATGATTATGTCATGGAATTACCAGATAGCTATTTTCCTCCTTTGTGAAAAATTGTGAAAGCACAAGTAGGTTTACACGTAAATGCTTGAATCAACGCTACCTTTGTTCTATGTCAAAGCTAGCCGTATCTATCGTTCAATTCAACATTACTTGGAAAGAAAAACAAACGAACTTTAAAAGAATTGAAGAGATGCTTCACGGTATAGATTCAGAACTAGTAGTCTTGCCTGAGCTATTCCAAACGGGATTTTGTACAGAGGACATGAGTCTTACCGAAAATATGGAAGGTGATACCGTATCTTGGATGTGTACGTATTCTAAAAAGTACAAAAATGCGATGTGTGGTAGTTTTTTGTGTCAAGAGAATGATCAAGTATTCAATCGATTTGTACTTGTGAGTGATGGTGAGGTAGTGGGGCATTATGATAAAACGCACCTATTTGGACTCGGAGGTGAGCAAAAGCATATTTCGGCAGGGAGCAATAAGGTAGATATGGTTGTGAACGGGTTTAAGGTACGACCTATTGTGTGTTATGACCTTCGGTTTTCATATACAGCGTTCAATGATACAGAATATGATATGTTGCTCAATGTAGCCAACTGGCCGAGTCAACGCATTGCTCATTGGGACACGCTGCTTGAAGCTCGTGCTATTGAGAATCAAGTGTTTGTATTGGGGTGCAATAGAGTAGGAGAGCAGGACGGACATTTTTATCCGGGACACAGCTCTGTCTATACTCCAGAGGGTTTGCAAGTGGCTCATTCTGTGAAAGAAGAGGTGATTACCATTGCACTTGACAAGAAGCAAATAGAAGAGACGAGAACCAAGCTTCCGTTTTTGCAAGATAGGAGAATGTGACGCTTTTAGATAGTCTATGGGTGGTGGCTATCGGGTAATACACGCCTATTTATTATTTTCTACTGAAACATTACCTTCTCTTTTGGGCTATTTTTCCATATTGTAATTTTACCTTTGTAACTTCATTTTACAATGGCAATCAAAATCAAAACCAAAGAGCAGATCGAAGGAATCCGAAAGGCGTCTATACTATCGGCTAATGTGCTAAAACACTTAGAGCAGTTTGTAGTAGCAGGAAATACTACCCAATTAATCAATGATAAGGCGTTAGAGTACATCACAGACCACGGAGCAACATCAGCTACATTGGGTTACAAGTCTCACGGCTCGCCTGCGTTTAGTGGAGCAGTATGTACGAGTGTGAATGAGGTCATCTGCCACGGTGTGCCAAATGAATATGAGCTAAAAGATGGAGATATACTAAATGTAGATGTAACTACCATTCTGAACGGTTATTTTGGTGATACGTGCAGAATGTATTCGGTAGGTAAAATTTCTGAAAATGCTCAAAATCTAATTGATGTAACACGAGAGTGTCTTGCCATAGGAGTGAAGCAATGCAGACCAGGCAATCGTTTTGGGAACATAGGCTACGAGATACAGAAATTTGCAGAAGCAAAGGGGTATGGTGTGGTATGGCAGTTTTGCGGACACGGTGTAGGACTAAAGTTTCACGAAGAACCAGAAGTAAGTCACGTAGGTCAAAAGAATACAGGTAAGAAAATGAAACCGGGGATGGTATTTACCATTGAGCCTATGATAAATGAAGGTGTGCCCGAATGTATCATAGACAAAACAGACGGTTGGACAGCACGTAGCAGAGACTACAAGCTATCTGCACAGTTTGAGCACACTATTGTTATCACAGAAGATGGCTGCGAGTGCCTAACAGATGTGTTCGGAGAATTTTAACGTTGGTTTGTACTATTCTGAGTTATCACCCATGGTGTGCATAGCTTAGAATGAACAAAGTTTTGCGTAACATCGTATGGTAAAAAAAATACACAAGTATGAATGCATTTCTGATAGAACGCCTAGCTGATAATCTAAAAAAGACATTGGACAGTAGTGTACTAATCGATGTTTTTTCTACTTCATTACACGACATTTACTTTGTTTTTGAATCCATAGTCCTCAAGGTGTCCTTCTTTCAAGGACAGGCATATTTTCAAATTCCCGATTTCGAAAAACTTCAGAAGAAGAATAGGTTAACTGTTTATGAAACGCTGAAAGGTAAAAAAGTAACCTCTGTTCAAAGCTTTCCGTACGACCGTATTTTTAAGATAAAGTTTAAAAAAGGCGAAGTATTGACGTTTCATTTGTTCGGTAGATTTGGACAAATAACACATTATCGAGACGGTGAGTGGTTAGCCTCTTTTCCTTCCAAAAATACCAAAATTGAGGTTGAACCAGCATATTCTTACACCATAGAAGATAAGCATGCTGTAGACCTTAAGTTCTTATCCAAGACCGAGATAGAGCAATTGCAAGAGGATGGATTTGACAAAGCAGTAGAGGCAGATAAAAAAGCAATGCTTACATCACTAAAATCCAAGGTACTGAGTCAAACCCTGTTTTTGAACAAAGGAGAAAAGAAGTATACGCTAGACCACACATCAGGTCCAATCAATATAGGGGAGTATGATGATGTATTGAATGCATTGGATCACCATGCACGGTTGCACATTTCGCATCAAGTGTACAATCAGACGCGATCTAACCATACTGGTAAGTTAACCAAAGAGCTATCCAATCTTAAAAAGAAACTTAAATCTGCAGAGAGAGGCTTTGCAGAACTAAATAGAGCCAGCTCATACAAAGAGAAAGCGGATTTGTTGATGGCTAATATGTGGCAAATAGAAAAGCGAGCCAAGGAAGTAAAACTTCCTAGTTTTGATGAAAAAAATGAAGTAGTCATAAAACTACAAGAGATGCTTACTCCACAAGCCAATGCCGAAAGGTATTACAAAAAAGGCAAGAACGAAAGTAAACAACGTGTATATGCTCAAAAGCATTTGGGCAAAATTATTCAGGAAATAGCCGACAAAGAAAAAGAGATAGCCGATTTTAGTGATTTAGAAAGCCTAAAAGACATTCGAAAAGCAACAGAGCCCAAAGGCAGTCAACAGCAGGCTCGTGTGCCGTACCGTAGTACTACCATAGACGGTTATGAGATTAGGATAGGTAAAGGTGCCAAAGACAATGATGAGTTGCTTCGCTATTATACCACCAAGTTTGACCTATGGTTACATGCCAAGGATGTGAGTGGATCTCATGTTATTATCCGTAATCCGAGCAAGAAAGATATAGCTCTATCTACTATAGAAAAGGTAGCATCTATAGCGGCCTTTTATAGCAAAGCAAAAAGCGAAAGTCTAGCGGCTGTTATCTACACAGACCGTAAATACATACGCAAGCCCAAAGGAGCTACACCGGGTTTGGTAAAAGTGGACAAGGAGAAAATGCTACTCGTAGAGCCTAGTGGTATCTAGATCCTATATTCCATTGGGTTTGGTCATTCGGTCTGAAACAAATAGTTTTGTCCACCGAAAGTGGTATTAAAAAATAATCACATGGTACTAGGTTATATTGTAATGTTGATCGCTTTTGGAACAATTAGTTGTTCCGATGAAGGAGACCCTTCGCCGGGTTCGGTTGCTTATGCACCTAGTGCATTAGCCGTAGTTTTTAACAGCAATGTACAAGCTACGTTTACATTTGATAAAGCAGCATCAAGTCAGTCATCGTTTAATGTACGTCTTACAGACCAATATGGCGTAGAGACAGAATTCAAAGATCTTGAAAATTCGCCGTTGCCATTAACTGGATTTCCCAAAGGTGAAATCTATACGGTAGAAATAGCTGGAGGGTCAGCATCAGGAGTAGGAGAGTATGGAGGTAAATCTGAAGCAATGTTGGCTTCCGCAAATTCAGATGTAAATATGGACAGAATTAAAATGTACAATTTAATAAATGCGGCACGCTCCGAAGCTAGAGTCTGTGGTACAGATAATATGCCTGCGACCTACCCGTTGCATTGGGATGATAAATTAGAAGAAGCGGCAAGAGTACATACGGTAGACATGGACAACAATAACTTTTTTGCACACGATAGCCCTACAGACAATAGCAATGCGGGAGATAGAATTACAAAAGCTGGTTATGCTTGGAATTCCTACGGAGAAAATATTGGAAGCGGCTATACCTCTGAGGAAGCGGCAATGCAAGGCTGGCTAAATAGTCCTCCGCACTGTAAAAACATTATGTCAAGTACTATCGAAGAAATGGGACTGTATAGAGAAGGAAATAAATGGACACAAGTATTTGGTAGATCTAGGTAGTCTATATTTACACGAAAGAAAAAGCCATCTTAGCACGCTAAGTTGGCTTTTTTTATGGATTAAAATTTTCGTTTCTTTAGTAAGTACTACTATTGCACCTTTCCAAGTAAAAACGACCAAATCAACCAATGAAAAAATACTTAAATCTCTTCGATTTTAAACAAAATGTAAATTACGTAACAGAAGTGTTATCTGGACTTACAGTTGCATTAGCACTCGTTCCAGAAGCAGTTGCCTTTGCGTTGTTAGCGGGGTTGTCTCCACTTACTGGATTGTATGCGGCTTTTTCTATTGGTTTAATTACGAGTATACTGGGAGGTAGACCCGGAATGATATCGGGTGCTACAGGAGCCATTGCCATTGTGTTCATTGGTCTTATAGCAGAACTGAAGCTGATGATGCCAGGGATAGACATCAATGAAATTACACAGTATATTTTGGCTACGGTGATACTTGCAGGAGTTATTCAGATGATAGCAGGTTTTTTCAAACTGGGCAAGTTTATACGTCTTGTACCGCAGTCGGTAATGTATGGTTTTGTAAATGGACTGGCTATCGTGATTTTTATGGCACAGATGAGCTCTTTTAAAGTGAAAAACGTAGCAGGTGAATTGGAGTGGATGACAGGAACACCCATGGCTATCATGTTAGGCCTAGTAGTACTTACTATGTTAATTATATGGGGCTTGCCCAAGCTTACCAATAAGTTCCCGTCTTCTCTAGCCGCCATTCTGGTTGTTTTTGCCATTGTAAAGTTCTCTGGATTAGATACCACATCTGTTGGAGATATAGCTCCTATAGCAGGTGGATTCCCTCCATTTGGGATACCTAGAATAAGCCTTACGTGGGAGTCGCTATTGCTAATAGCACCTTATGCACTTATCGTGGCAGCAGTAGGACTTGTAGAGAGTTTACTTACACTTAACCTCATAGATGAGATTACCGAAACCCGAGGAAGCGGAAACAAGGAAGCTGTGGCTCAAGGTATTGCCAATGTAGTTACGGGTATGTTTAGTGGAATGGGAGGCTGTGCGATGATAGGTCAGAGTCTTATTAATATTAACAACGGTGCACGTGCTAGATTATCGGGTATAGTAGCATCTGTTATGCTCTTGGTATTTATCATGTTTGGTAGCAACCTTATAGAGCAAGTACCTATGGCAGCACTTACGGGGCTTATGATTATGGTGGCCATTGGCACCTTTGAGTGGGTGAGTGTAAGAGCACTTAATAAGATGCCAAAGCATGATATATTCGTTATGATAGTCGTTATTTTGGTTACTGTGTTTATGCATAACCTAGCACTGGCCGTCTTAGTAGGTGTTGTTATATCTGCATTAGTATTTGCCTGGGAAAGTGCTAAGCGTATTAGAGCTCGCAAGTTTATAGATGAGAAAGGAGCCAAGCATTATGAAATTTTTGGTCCTTTATTCTTTGGGAGTACAACTGTTTTTGGTCAGAAATTTGATATTGCTGATGATCCAGATGAAATAATTATAGATTTCAAAGAAAGTAAAATAGCAGATATGAGTGCTATAGATGCTGTAAACAAAATTACAGAACGTTACCTAAAAGTAGGTAAAACGGTTCATTTGCGTCATTTGAGTGCAGACTGTCGTGAGTTATTAGCCAATGCAGATGAGCTAATAGATGTAAATATTATGGAAGACCCTACGTACAAAGTAGCTGTAAATAAGTAGAAAAAAATTAAAAACAAGATGGTTGTAGAAGAGAAAATAAATTTACTTTTGCAGCCGTTTATGGCGAGATAGCTCAGATGGTTAGAGCACAGGATTCATAACCCTGAGGTCGGCAGTTCGATTCTGCTTCTCGCTACTCGAAAAAGGACGAAACCTCCAGTGTTTACTGGGGG
>JAOKFZ010000021.1 GCA_028247315.1 Bacteroidia bacterium
CTCATAAAAAGCAACGGATAATCACCCATGCTCTTTTTTAAGCGTATTCTAACGTATACAAAGTTACTTTTGTGGTTGAGATGGGAAAGATAATTTGGGTGTTTTTTGGTATTCTTATCATGATGTGCATAGCCTATTTTGCAGGGCCAAAACCGAAAGATTATCGAGCAGATTCAACTGAAAACACGCTTATGGATCCTACTGATTTTGACCCAAACTACGTGGTAGACGCTGTTGCCAATTCCCAAGCACATTTGAAGATAAAAAAAGGCAATGAATCTCAATTGTACTGGGCAGATAGTGCTGGCAAGAAAACAACGTATGTGCTATTGTATCTCCACGGTTTCTCGGCATCGCCAGAAGAAGGGGGGCCGGTACACCGCAATATTGCAAAGCGTTATGGGATGAATATGTATGCTCCTTTGCTGGCAGACCATGGCTTGGAGGAGGAGGAGCCTATGCTTTATTTTACTGCGGAGAGATATTTGGAATCTACCAAGCAGGCCCTTAGACTCGCTCGTCTTATGGGAGATAGTGTGATTATAATGAGCACGAGTACAGGCAGTACGGCAGCGTTATTTTTAGCCTCTGGCAAAAATAAAATACACAGCTTGATCTGCTATTCTCCAAATATCAAGATTTTTGATCCAAAGAGTTTTTTACTTGCGGGCCCATGGGGCATTCACATAGCTCGTCTCGTAAAAGGATGTAATTACCATGAATGGAAAGCTCCAACAAAAGCAGAGCAATATTGGCACCTAAAGTATAGACTAGAAGCACTCGTAGAGTTACAACGACTGCTAGAGGGGACTATGACTCAAGCTACTTTTGAGCAAGTTAAAGTGCCCACCTTTGTAGGATACTATTATAAGAATGAGCAAGAGCAAGATAGTGTGGTATCGGTAAGTCATCTATTGGGGATGTACGAACAAATTGGCTCTAATAATAAGAAAAAAGTAGCCTTTTCTAATGTAGGTGTACACGCAGTGGCAAATCAATACTTCTCTCAAGACATTGAGAGTGTGGAGAGGGAGACCCAGATTTTTATAGAAGAAAGACTTGGCATAACACGCCTTCCTTAAATTGGGATCGCTTGGAGAAACTACTCTATTTTTATTGTTGCTTTAGAGCTAGAGAATAAACTATTTATTAGCTTTCGAGTCATATCTGTGAGCCATCTACTATTTGGCTCTATGCTATGCAACTCTTTTTTGGTAAAGAAGAATAGACTGTGTACTATAAATTGTGAGTACAGCTTAGCATTGATATCACTATTGGGTAACAAGTTTGGGTTGTACCTTAGGATATCAAAGTAAAAATCGGGCATTTTGGTTTCTATGTAGTCTTTTACATAGTCCAAAGCGGCATCTGCCTTAATTTTTCCATCGAGGTTCTTAGAATCACGAGCAAAGTAGAATATCATTTTTAAATCATGCTTGAGCAAAGAAGGGAGTGCATATACTCCTGGGAGACGCGTTATTTTTGTCGATAGAGCTTCGTGTTCTTTAAATTTTTCTACAGAAATTTCATAAAACAAATGGGATAAATCTTTAAATTCTCTTGAAATATTGGAAACACTAATGTGTGCCTCCTTTGCGATCATTTTAAAGTCAATAGTATTTGGGTCACCTATTGTTGTGCCTAAACGATGCAATGCATCGAATATTTTTTTTCGGTAGCTTGGTCTTGTTGCCATATTTTATTTCTG
Source organism: Bacteroidia bacterium (assembly GCA_028247315.1). Classification (GTDB taxonomy): domain Bacteria; phylum Bacteroidota; class Bacteroidia; order NS11-12g; family UBA9320; genus UBA9320. The sequence goes on from JAOKFZ010000021.1 coordinate 1,709, forward strand.
GAATGTTGGCAAATTCAATGAATTTCTTCCGAAGAGACTTCCTATTATCTGTTCTGTTACGGATTTTCTTCCCTCCGGACGACCCTCGTAGGCAACCAGCGTTTTGAAATTGAAAAATTTAAGGCTGTGTGATATAAAGTGTGCATAGAAATGCACATCAATATCTCCAGAAGGCAGTAGATCTTTGTTATGAGAAAAAAAATTAGCATAAATTTTGGGCATTTCGGTATTGAAATAGTCATCAAAATTTTGCAATGCAGAAACATGTCCCTCCATAGTTTGCTCGGTAAGTAGTGTTCTATCTACCTCTAGTCTATAAAAAAAAACTAAATCATTGGAGATAAGTTCTCGCAATGTGTTTATACCTTTTTGTTGTGCAAGAATTTCTCCTGTAGCTTTGAGTTTAGCTATGCTTCGCTCAGAGAGGGTTTTTGTAATTGCATCTAGCGAAGGGTAAATAGCAAGAAGGTCATCCATAGGAACTCCCGATTTTAAGGAGATTTGTTCTATGGAGACATTTTCCACTTGTCCTTCAAAAAACATGTCAAAGGCGGCGTCTAGAATACGGATAGCTGGCATTTTTATAGTTCTACGACGTAATGTCGAAAATATACCGCTAAGAAAACTATTTTTTCTGTATTTCAATGTCACATATTGCTGTTGTAATATATTGGAGTTGTTTATCAAGTCGTCGGTTTAATTTAAACGGTTTTTCATTTTTTTGTCATAAAGTAGCCAATTACGTCTGCCTAGTGTCATAAATCAGTTTCTAGGTTAGTATGTGTTTCATTGTTTCTCTCCGGGATTGTACGTTAGTGCCCGTTATCCAAAATAAGTAAAAAGTAAAACAAATAGTAAAACAAGAGTAAATTATGAAAAAAAATTACAAAAGAAATTGGCGTTTCACATTAAAATTATTAGCTGTATTCGGTGCTATGCTCTCTGCAGGCTCGGCTTCGGCTCAACTTAGTGGCATGTATACCATTGATTCAGCTACTGCAAGAGGCGGAACAAACTTTCAGAGTTTTGAGGAATTAGAAGACACACTGGATTCGGATGGTATTTCTGGAGTTGTTACCATAGATGTTCTCGCAAATTCTGGCCCGTATGATGTTGGTAGTCTGTCATTGAGTTCATTAGCTGGTTTTTCTGGTGCTAATTCATTAACGATAAATGGAAATGGAGATACGCTCAGAGGTAGGAGTAATGTTCTTGAAATAGAAGATGTTTCTAATATCACCTTTAATAACCTAGTGATAGAAAAAACATCTGGCACCGGGAACTTAGTCATTATACGTGATGAAGCGAGTAATATTATGTTCGACAACTGTGAAATCATTTCTAGAAAATCTGGCGGTTTCGATGCGTATGTTTTAATAGGAGATAACAGTACAGATGTAAATACTATAACCATACAGAATTGTAAAATTTGGAATGGCTTGTCTTGCAACAAAAAAAGGCGAATGCTGGAGTGAGTCTTGTGAGACTATCAGCATCAACCTAGTAGGTGTAGATGAATTAACTAAGAACAATTCAATGATCAATGTATATCCAAATCCATCCAACGGACGATTCAGCGTAACTGTAGAAAATGCAGGAGAAGTAGAAGTGAAAGTAGGAGACATCTTGGGTAACACAATGAATGTATCAGTAGTAGACAACCTAAACGGAACGTACAGTGTAGACATGTCAGCAGTAGCAGACGGAGTATACTTTGTACAAGTAAAGAACGGTGACTTCTACGCAACAAAAAGAATCACAGTTTCTAAATAAGAAACAGCGATAAATTACAAAAGAGTCCTGCTCCCTGTATAGGGAGCAGAACTCTTTTGTTTAACTCGTATCTGTATAATGCGGGTTTATATTAGTCTACCTCCTCGTAGTCTGTGTATCCTTCATGCTTGGTTTGAGTCGCTTTTAGGGGCTTGGTTATAGCCTTATCTATAAAGCTATTGGCAGAGGAGACTATAACGCCGAGCAATAGAGCCCAACGAAAGGAGTACACGGTAATACCGTCTACAAAATAATCCATTATCTCCACCATAAAGGCAGTAAGGGCAAGACTAAAAAGTCCAAATGTGACCAAAGTGATAGGGAATGTGAGGATGGCTAGTATTGGACGTATCAAAGAATTTAAAAGTGCAAGTACCAATGTGGCTAATACAGCATGCGTGTAATCCACTACTTCAATACCCTCTAGATATTGAGCAGAGAGCCAAACTATGCCTCCAAGAGCCGAAAATTTTATGATTTTATTCATCATGTTTTATTTTAGCTATTAAAATACAAGAAGTAAGCCAGACCCTAAAAACTGACAAAGTTGCAAATGAGTTTGATTTTAGTAGTAAAATCAAGCATTTGGCTGTTTCAGAAGAGGTGTCTTCAGTTTTTTGCATTACTTTGAACACCAATGGAAGAAAATGCTCTAGTTGATAACAAGGAATTGAATCTATGGGAAGCCTTAGTGCCTGTATTTGTATTGATTGCCATGTTAGCATACAATATGCTAGTAATCGGCGAAAATGCTGGCGATTATAATAATCAGCTAATCTTACTCATTGCGGGTGCAATTGCATTTGTGCTGGGTTTGTTCAATAAGGTAAAGTCGCAGTCTATCATCAAAGCGATTGGAGTCAATATGAAATCGGTATTAGTACCCATTGTAATCTTACTATTAGTAGGAGCTCTCAGTGCCTCTTGGCTGCTGAGCGGAGTGATTCCTGCCATGATATATTACGGTATCAAACTCATAAATCCCGATATTTTCTTGCCTACTACGGTGATTATCGCTTCAATTGTTTCTGTTGCTACCGGGAGTTCTTGGACTACCTCAGCTACTATTGGTGTGGCACTCATTGCTATAGGCAGGGCTATGGGATTGCCTGCTGGTGCGGTGGCTGGTGCAGTGATAAGTGGAGCGTATTTTGGGGATAAGATGAGTCCTTTGAGTGATACCACTAATTTAGCTGCAGCAATGGCTGGTACTAAGCTAATTACGCATATTAAGTACATGCTTTATACCACAGTTCCAAGCATTCTTATTACTATAGTTGTGTTTTTTATTCTCAGTCTTACCGGTGATTCTAAGCTGGTTCAAGGTACAGAAGCAATGTTAGATGCTGTGACAGAAAGATTTGTTATATCGCCATGGTTATTTTTAGTCCCGCTAGCAGTGGTGATATTGATCATAAAGAAGGCTAGTCCTATTTTAGCTCTTTCTGTAGGAGTTTTGTTGGGATTAATAGTTTCGTATATCTTTCAACCACAGCTCTTTGATGAGCTGCCCAGTAAGATGTTGTTTTTGAGTAATTCTACGTGGGCTGGTGTTGGTTTGTCTTCTTCAAATGAACAGCTGCAAGGTCTTTTTGAGGCTAAAGGTATAGTAGGTATGTTTGGAACCATTCTGCTTATCATTTGTGCCATGATTTTTGGAGGAATAATGGATGCAATAGGAGCATTGACTCGTATTAGTCAAGCACTATTGAGTGTAGCTACTTCTGTTTTTGGGCTATATGCCAGTACGGTAGCCAGTTGTTTGACTCTTAATCTAACTGCGAGCGATCAGTACTTGGCTATCGTTGTGCCCGGAAAAATGTTTCAGAATGCATATGCAGATAAAGGTTTAGCTCCAGAAAACCTAAGTAGAACACTAGAGGATAGTGGCACAGTGACTTCTGTGCTTATTCCCTGGAATACATGTGGTGCATACCAGAGTGCTACACTTGGAGTTGGAGTCGGAGAGTATGCCTTGTACGCTATATTCAACTATGTCAGTCCATTCATGACGCTGCTGTTTGCCGCTTTCAGAATAAAAATTGCCCAACTATCAAAGGAATCTTAGGGTAAAACGTTCATTGCTGTATGAATAACATTGGATTATTATTTGTCGGACTAGTGGTGTCTTTTTCTGCCATAGCACAAACAAGTACAGATAGCTATAGTGCTTGGGAAGCTACGGTAGGTGCCCATAAAGGTCATGTACTCGCGACAGCGGGTAATTTAAACTATGTGAATAATGCAAAATTCAAAGTGGGTGTGGCTCTCCGGCTGAATACATTTATTGCCAAAGACAAGAAATTTGCGACAGCTCCAGCCATACTCACCTCAGGTGTGAAAGGTCCTCAAGCTATGTTCAAGCCCGATATACTCGAAAATATTGATACGCTGTACGTTCCAAATATTACGACATATTCAGTGAACCTTGCGGTGTTTCTTGAGTATAGTTTTAGCAATAATGTGGCAGTTGGTTTTGATATAGATGTACTTGGTTTCACCTTAGGAAACGACTTCTTAGTTGATTTACAAGAGCCATTGGGTGATATAAAAACGGTGCATGCTATGCCTACAAGATTTAACCTATTATTGGTCAGTGATAATGATATTGGCACACTCAACTCTGAGTTATATGGTCGTTTTAAGACGGATAATAGCCGATTTTATGGCAAGGCTGGTGTCTCCTTCTATTTCAGTGAATTGAAAACTGCAAATAAATTGTGGCTAGATAACAACAGGTTTAGGTATAAAACGCCATTGACACCACTGGTTGGCGTAGGTTATATCACTACTAATTCTCTATTTTAAATAGCGTTTTTTGCTTGAGCTATCTCTTGCGGGTGCGGTTATAAACATATACTATTCAGTATTGTATGCACTAATATTATTTGCTCATGCTAAGTAGAGTCGGAATGTCAAGAAGATTATCGTGTTGTCTAAGTATTAATGTAATATGTCTTAAAATCAAGTTTCAGAAAATTTCTTCTAGCTCCAACTTATAATCATATTGAAGGTCTTCGTGCATCTTGCCGATGGTTTTTTCTGCTAGTCCTAGTTGCCGTTCAAACATATTTGTAAGCACGACATTATGCGTATAGCTGGGTTCCATGTTCTTGAGTTTACGGCAAAAATGGATAAGTAAAGCCGCTTCAGTTTCAGGCTTTTTAGAAAATTTTACGTATTTCTTTACTGTCCGTAGTATTTTTCGCACACTCTTTTTAATGTAATAGTAGTGCTGTTGGTTTAGGAGTTCAAACTGTACGTCCATATATTCAATTACTACTTCTATGTATCCGTCCTCATTTCCTGCTTCAAATAGGAGGTAAGTGAGTAGTTCTTTATTCTCTACTTTGTACTTGCCTACTCGAAGTACTATATCTACCAATTCCTGTTGGGTGAGATGTTGTAGCTCTTTTTTTATTTGGGTAATGGATACAGCTTTCATCTTCTATTTTTATTTTGGAAGTAAGTAATTATAAATACAGCTAAAAAGGGGATTCCAATCCATACAGCTTCACTCTTTAGTACTACAAAACCCAACTCACTAAAGAAGCGTTTAGCTCCTATAGGTGATACTTGTATAGGTCTCCATGGTATAAAAAACCGAGAATTTTCAAAAGGAGAGAAAAATGCTACTCCACGACCCCCACTGGACATAGCATCTAGTATAGAGTGAGATGCAGTAAATAGCGTACAATAGAGTGCGAGTAATGGTCTTCTAGTGTTGTAAAATAAATAGGCTATCACGACACCAATGAATGCGGTAAATAAAAATGAATGGGTGAATCCTCTATGCCCCCAGAAAGAGTCGTATGGCACACCAAATTTGAACCCAATAATATCTGCATCTGGGACTATGGAACAGAGTATGCCCAGAATCCAAAACGTTGGTTTCCTAAGTTCTGATGAGAGAGTTTTTCCTAGAGCTATGGCTGCTAGGCTATGTCCAAATATGGACGCCATTACTGCTTAAATTTTGGAATAGATTTAATGTAGAGGTTTTCTACTTTTTCTCTAGCCCATGGTGTTCTTCTGAGAAATTTGAGACTACTACCCATGGTAGGGTTACTATTAAAGCAGTTGATATTGATACGCTCACCGAGTTCTTCCCAGCCATAGTAAGATACCAAAAACTCTAGCACTTCTTTTAGTTTCAGGCCATGAAGCGGATTGTTGGGTTGGTCTTGTTCGTTGCCTTCGTTTCTTTTCAATAGTTCAAATTTATGTTTTTTTGTTTTCTTATGTGTCTCGACTTTCAGAACTGGGATATATCACTTGTATTAGGAAGGTCTTAAAAGAGGGCAAAAAAAAAGTCCCTTGCCGTAGCAAGAGACTTTGAGTTGTAAAAGTTTTATAGTAAGTGCTTATACTAATTCTACATTTACCGCACTTGGTCCTTTTTGACCGTCCTCTACTTCATAAGATACTTGATCTCCTTCGTTGATTCTTGTACGAGTTCCTGTTTTGTGTACAAACACATCTTTTCCTCCATCTTCAGGAGTGATAAAACCGAAGCCTTTCTCATCATTGAAGAATTTTACTGTTCCTTTGTTCATTGTATTATATAAATTAAAGTGCAAAGTTATTCCGATCTTGTTACTTTGGTGCTTTTATTTAAAATAAATTAAAACAGGTGCTTTGTGAAAGTACTGTAAATATAAGAAGTCTAGTAAGAATATTTAAGCACTTAAGAAGAAAATTTGGCAAATGAAATTATCACATACTCCTGGTTGTCACCTTTTGCCTTTGGGCTTCTGGCCTCTGCTAATTGGGTTCTTGTATTTTTTGGCTTTTTTAATCTTTATCTTTTGTCCGCCACCGAGGTTATGAGTCTTCTTGTTTTTATCTTTTTTCTCATGAAAAGACGCTCCCACTTCATATGATCTTTTTTTGTGCGGGTTTTTTTCTATTATTCGCGGTTGCTCGTCTAGAGTTAGTTCTTTACTCACCTTCACATCTGCAGGGAAGTCAATGCTGGGGATACCATACTCCATAAGCTTTTCTATTTCCTTTTTGGCATCTTGCTCGTTTTCGGTAGAGAAGAGTATCGAGTGTCCCATTTTTTCTGCTCTACCGGTACGCCCTATACGGTGCATATAGTTCTCGGGAAACTTTGGAGTATCGAAATTGATTACATGCGTAATATCGTCTAAGTCCAAACCACGTGCTATTACATCAGTGGCTATAAGCACACGAGCGTTGTTATCATTAAAGCGTTCTATGGCAGCCAATCTATTGTTTTGACTTTTATTAGAGTGTATTACCAGTAACTCACTCCAAAATGATTCTTCCATGGCGGTAAAGAGCCTGTCGGCATTCTTCTTACTGTCTATGAATACGAGTATCTTTTGGTACGTTTCTTTGTCTTGTAGTAGGTGAGTAAGTAGGTTTACCTTGGTGTAAAAATTCTCTACCAAGTAACAACTCTGATGTATGTTGTCTAACGGAGTACCACTCAACGCAATAGCGATGAACTCTGGATTAATAAAGTTTTCATTAATCAGTATTTCCACGTCCTCGGTCATCGTAGCCGAAAACATAATGTTCTGACGCTTTTCCGGTAGTAGTTGAAATATATTGTTCAACTGAAAGCGAAACCCTAGATCAAGCATTACATCTACCTCATCTATGACTAGCTTTTTTACATCTTGCAATAGAAGGGATCTATTTGCTGCCAAATCGTACAATCTACCGGGTGTCCCTACAATTATATCCTGTCCTCGGGTGAGGGCACCCATCTGTGTTTTTATATTGACACCGCCATATACGCCAAGTACACGTGTGTTCATGTATTTGGTAAAAAACTCTATCTGCTCTACTACTTGTACCACGAGTTCTCTGGTAGGTACCAGAATGATTACACGTGGTTTATAGACTTTAGAGTATTTCAATTGCTGTAGTATAGGTAGCATATAGGCCAATGTCTTACCCGTACCAGTTTGAGCAATGCCTACTATGTTTTTTCCAGACATGCCTACAGGGAAAGCTTCCTCTTGTATAGGTGTAGGTTTCTCAAATCCGAGATCAGCTACGGCGTTGAGTAGTTGGCGGTTTATGTTTAATTCTTCGAAAGACTCCATGAGTAGCACAAAGGTAAGCCGTATTATAAAACTATACCATGATGACAGTTTTGCGTCTTCTAGATTTTAGTAGTGTAAAATAAAACTAGAACTAGATTAAATAGTTATTTTAAAAGTTTGCATAATTGAACTATTTTTACATGTTTTTTAAGTATTTTACGCCGAATAATATGAAGAACCAATTCAAAGTTACTCTAGCACTTCTAGTCGCCTTTTTTACATTTAATGCTAACGCACAATCGTTTACTCAAGATCAGCTAAAAGCTAGACTAGACAGTATGTGGGAGAGCCCTGCTTACAAAAGCTTAGAGGGATTGACCAAGAAAGATATTAAAAAAAGACCGAAGTATGATAGGCCAGACTTAGCTGCTGAGCAGGATTTTTACATGACTGTAGATCCCAATACTATGACTGTGCCGTCGCACACCAAGTATGATATAATGCATGATGTGGATAGCATAAATGCCAATAGATATCAGGGATATACAGCTATCACTGGTGTAAACTGGGACGAGCGTGGATCAGACAACGTAGGTGGACGTACACGTGCGATCATGTTTGATCCTACAGATGGAGCAAATGGATACAAGAAAGTATGGGCCGGCGGTGTTGCAGGTGGTTTGTGGTATAATAGTGATATCACTAGTACTGCTACAGCTTGGTCTACTGTTAATGATTTTTGGGCGAATATGGCTGTTACTACAATGGCATTCGACCCTACAGATGACTCTACTTTTTATGTAGGAACAGGAGAGGGATGGTATAACTCTGATGCTGTAAGAGGACAAGGGATATGGAAATCCGAAGATGCAGGACAAACATGGAGTCAATTATCTTCTACCAATAATAGCACTTACTACTACATACAGAAACTCGTAGTAACACCAACAGGAAGAATACTAGCAGCTACACGTTCTGGATTATTCAGATCTGATAATGACGGTGCAAGTTGGTCGTCCTCGGGCAGTGGTGTCTATGTTGATATTGAAATAGCTGCAAACGGGGATATTTATGCTGCAAAAAGAAGTGGAGGGTCAGATATCTTAAAGTCTACCAATGATGGGACAACTTTTACCTCTGTTCTGCCAACGGGAGCAGGGAGTATACGTAGGATAGAACTTGCTTGTGCACCATCAGACGCTAACGTAGTATATGCCGTAGCAGCGAATACCTCTTCAGGTGTTGAGTGGATACAAAAGACATCCAATGCAGGCAGCACATGGACTACACTTACTATTCCTACATATCAAAACGATGCTACGAAAGACTACACGCGAGAACAGGCGTGGTACGATCTTATACTTGCTGTGCACCCTACCAACTCCGCTATAGTGCTAGCCGGAGGTATAGACTTGCACAAAACGACAAATTCTGGAACTACGTGGGCTCCTATATCTCATTGGTATGGTGGATTTAGTCAGCCAGAAGTGCACGCAGATCAGCACGCTATAGTTTTTAGGCCAGGGGCCAATAATGCTGCATTATTTGGCAACGATGGAGGAACGTATTACTCTTCTGATGTAGGAAGTAGTTCGTCACCTTCTTTTTCTCACAGTGTAAATGGATATAATGTAACTCAATTTTTTTCTGTAGCTATGAAAGACTCTGCAGGTAGCAACTATATGCTTGCAGGAGCACAAGACAATGGAACACATCAGTTTACCTCGCCAGGGATTAACTCGACAACAGAAGTCACAGGTGGAGACGGAGCTTTCTGTTTTATAGATCAAGATAATCCTACCTATCAGATTACTTCTTATGTACGAAACAACTGGAGAAGGTCTACCAACGGTGGAGCAAGTTTTGGTGAAATAACAACTAACAGTACAGGTAGATTTATAAATCCTGCAGATTATGACGATGATGCAAATATTTTGTATGCGGCAGCGGGTTCCAATGAGATTTACAGAGTGTCTGGTATTACGGGTACTATAGCTACTAATACACTGACGGTAGGTGGTAGTGCACTCGACGGTGTGCAAGCTTCTCATTTGAGATGTTCTCCATATTCTTCAAATGTTCTGTTTGTAGGTAATGGCAGTGGCGGAATCTTTAAAGTGAGCAATGCTCATACTTCTCCAACATCTGTTGACTTAGATCCCAATAATGATTTGCCTTCAGGGTATATTTCTTGCATAGAGGTAGGAGCTACAGATAATCAGCTTCTAGTCACTTACTCCAGTTATGGTGTGAACTCGGTTTGGGAAACGCTAAATGGAGGAACATCTTGGCAAAGCAAAGAAGGTAACTTACCTGATATGCCAGTACGCTGGGCATTGTATAATCCCAATGATAGAACACAGGTAATGCTTGCTACAGAAGTAGGTGTGTGGTCTACGAATAATCTTGGAGCTTCTGCTGTAGATTGGGACCCATCTAGCAATGGTCTCGCTAATGTGAGATGTGACATGCTTCAAATAAGAGATTCTGATAAAGAAGTAGCCATAGCAACACACGCTAGAGGCGTATTTACCACAAATGTCTTTGGAGATACAAGTATCGATGCAACGTTTACAATAAGCTCAAGTGATATATGTTCAGGCAATTCAGTAACGTTAAGTAGCACAAGCTCAGGCAATGCAGCCAGTGATGTTTGGACTATAACACCCTCTACTGTTAGCTATATTAATGGAACTAGTGCTACTTCTGCTAGTCCAGTAGTCGAGTTTACTGTAGCCGGCCAGTACACTATAAAACTCGTAACTTCAAATGCTTCAGGAACAGATATAGATTCTACTACTATTACCAATGCAGTCAATGTAAGCGGAGGAAGAGTATTTTCAAACTGGACCCAAGATTTTGATACGATTTCTGCTGCTCCAGTATCCTTCATAGATTCTATATGGTCTTTGGATTATGGAAGTACGTATTTATGGGAGATAGATTCCAACGGAACATTAAGTAGCAGTACTGGTCCCGCAGAAGATTTTAGTGGTACAGGAAATTATTTGTACGCAGAGGCTTCAAGTCCAGCAGTTGCTGGAGATAAGGCCTATATACAGTCGGAGTGTATATCTATGCCGTCTGTAGGGTATCTAGTGTTTAATTTTCATATGTATGGTGCAAATATGGGTGTATTAGAAGTAGAGGCAGATACAGGAACAGGGTGGTATTCTCAGGGGCAGATATCTGGAGAACAACAAACGACAGATGCGTCTGCTTGGGGGAAAGCAACTTTAGATCTTTCCAATTTTAATGGTGCAGTAACTAAGCTTAGACTTTCTGCTACCTGCGGTGCTAATTACCTCTCAGATATTGCGATAGATGAGCTGCGTTTTCAAGATGGGCTGTACGTCTGCGATTCCCTAGTAGCTGCCGTATGTGTGCCTACAACCGGGAATACGACTTTTGACGATGGAGTATATGGAGTAAAAATCGGCAATGTAGAATATGCGTCTGACGGTGCAGACTCTGATGGAGCATATACTGAGCGTATATGTACGGACACGTTTGGCGTATCCGATCAAGGATTTAGACTATATGTGAATGCAGGGAATACGTATTCGAATAGAGTTCGGGTGTACATCGATTATAATAATGATGGACAGTTTGATACCACCAATGAAATGGTATGGTACAGTCCTTTAGTTTCGGGTTACAGAAATGACACCATAACCGTTCCTACTATTGGAGTGGTGAAAGGCAAGGTTTTAAGAATGAGAGTAATGGCAGATGATATCAATATCCCAAATGAACCTTGTGGAACCCTACAGTATGGTGAGTCAGAAGATTTTGGTATTACTATAGAGGATAATACTTGCAAACTTGCAAGCTTTAGTCTAGGGAATGACACTGCCCAATGTGGTGGTTCTGTGTCGGTATCTGCTGGCACTTATAGTGAGTATTTATGGAGTACCGGTGCTACTACAAGTAGTATCTCCGTAGCAACCACTGGAGACTATAGCGTACAAGTCGTAAATGCAAATGGTTGTGTAGGGAGTGATACAGTGAGAGTTGCTGTAAATAGTGTGCCTACTATTGACTTAGGAAATGATACGACACAGTGCGGAGGAAACATAACTTTGGATGCAGGGTTATTTGTTGGTTATGCTTGGAACAATGGCACTACTTCAAAAAACAATACTACAAGCACCTCTGGAACTTATTCTGTAGTAGTGACTGATGTCAATGGGTGTGAGGGTACGGATAGTGTAAGAGTGATTATATACAATCCTGAGACAGATTTTTTACCTACTACTTCAGATTTGTGTGTAGGTGATATATTAGATGCTGGTGCAGGAAGTGATTATGTTTGGAGTACAGGAGCTACTTCGCAGACTTTTGCCGTAAGTACATCCAATACATATTCGGTTACCAAGCTAGATGCCAATGGTTGTTTAGTCTCAGATAATACCGTAGTAACTATTGTGCCGCAACCAGTAGCAGGATTTACTTTCTTAATATACAATAAGTCTTCTTCAGGGTTTGGATCAGATTTCACTAATACTAGCTCAAATCAAGACAGGGTAAGTTGGGATTTTGGTAATGGAAGTACAAGTGACCAGAATAGTCCAACGGTCAACTTTAATACAGGTAGTTATGATGTAAGGTTAATTGTATTCAATGATTGTGGATCGGATACGCTTGTGCAAGTAGTTGCTTATACCGCTAGTGTGGGCGAACTAGAAGAAAGTAGCGTTAATGTCTACCCAAATCCAGCTATAGATGTGTTAAACGTAGTTTCTGTAGGTAACCAGAGCTTAGACGGCATAAGGGTTTATGACATATACGGTAAACAGATCTTATCTTGGGAATCTAGTGTTAATGCAACAGAAAAAGTAATGTTAAGCACATCTGACTTTACAAGCGGAACATATTATGTGGCCATTACTGCTAATGAGGTGAACATAGTGAAACGCGTTGTGGTGACTAAGTAGCATGTATTAAACTATATAAAAAGCCCTATTCACATTGTGAATGGGGCTTTTTATGTATGCTTTTTTAATCTTTTATACTCAGACCTATCCTTTTTCGATCTAGATCTATATCTATCACGCGAGCAGTTACTACCTGTTCTAGGTGCAAGACTTCTGACGGATCAGTTATTCGTCTGTCTGCAATTTGTGAAACATGTATAAGGCCATTTTCTTTAATACCTATATCTACAAAAGCACCAAATTTTGTAAGGTTGCTGATTTTACCTTGTAGTTTCATTCCAATGCGTACATCTTTTATATCGCGTATTCTGTCATCAAATTCCATAGATTGGGCTTCTCCTCGAGGGTCAAGACCTGGTTTCTTTATTTCGGTGATTATATCTGTAAGTGTGGGCAAGCCAACTGTATCTGTGACAAAATCTTCTAAGCGTATAGTTGCAGCAAGAGTTTCATCTCCGATAAGTTCTTGGGTATGAAGGTTTAGCCTTTTGGCCATGTTCTTTACAATAGAGTAACTTTCTGGGTGTACTGCACTTTCGTCTAGTGGGTTATTGCTGCCTATGACTCTTAAGAATCCAGCAGATTGCTCAAAAGCCTTTGCTCCAAAACCTTTTACTTTCTTAATGGCATCGATGCTCTTAAATGCACCCAAGGAATCTCTATGTTCTACTATATTTTGTGCTAGTTTAGGACCGAGTCCTGATACGTGTTGCAAGAGGTGTTTGCTGGCAGTATTTACATTCACCCCAACCTTATTTACTGCAAAACTTACTACATTGTCTAAGCTAGCTTTTAGCTTGTTCTGATCTACATCATACTGATACTGACCTACGCCAATACTCTTAGGTTCTATTTTTACCAGTTCTGCAAGCGGATCTATTAGCCTTCTGCCAATGGATACTGATCCACGTACCGTTAAATCTAAATCAGGGAACTCTTCCCTCGCTGCTTCACTTGCCGAGTAGATAGATGCTCCAGCTTCACTTATGAGGTAGACTTGGATATCACTCGTCTTAGGCAATAGTCCTTTAACGAATTGCTCAGTCTCTCTGCCTGCTGTTCCGTTACCTATAGCAATGGCTTCTATGTGGTATTCCCTGATTAAGCCTGCTATTCTGTGGCAGGCATCATCAGCTTTATTTTGGGGTGGGTGTGGGTATATAGTGCTGTGGTACACAAGATTACTCTGCTCATCTAGGCACGTCAGCTTGCATCCAGATCTAAAACCGGGGTCTAGTGCCAGTACTCGTTTGCTGCCGAGCGGAGCAGCCATAAGCAGTTGGGTAAGGTTATTGGTAAATATACCTATTGCTTCCAAGTCGGCTTTCTCTTTGGCATCTTTGCGTATCTCGGTGACTATACTAGGAGCTAGTAGTCGCTTGTAGCTGTCTTTTATTGCTGTAAGTATTTGGTCCGCTGCATCTGCATTCGAGCGTATGAATATTCGCTCTAGTCGTTCCAGTGCTCTGTCATTATCTATCTCTACTTTTACCTTGAGTAGTCCTTCTTTTTCGGCTCTTAGTATGGCTAAAAGTCTATGGCTTGGTATTCTATTTATATTCTGAGAAAAATCAAAGTAGTCCTTGTATTTTTGAGCATCGGCAGTCTTCTTTTTGTCTACTTTGGCTATAAGTGTTGCGTGCCTCTCAAAACTAGTTCTTATGGTATCACGAGCCGCTTTACTTTCACTCACCCATTCTGCTATGATATGGCGAGCACCTTCTAGTGCATCGTCTGCACTCAAACCATTTCGAGCGTAGCGATGTGCTTGATTTATAATACCATTTTCCCGTTGACTCATTATGATTTTAGCCAAAGGTTCTAGTCCGTTTTCTATGGCTACTGTAGCTTTAGTCTTTCGCTTCTGCTTGTAAGGAAGGTAAAGGTCTTCTAGTTCTTTAGGGTCATAGCAATTTTGTATTTGGTCTACTAGGTTAGGTTTGTTCACCGTTAGTTCTGCCAGTCGGTCTAGTATTGTTTTCTTTCTCTTTTCTAGTTCTATCAGTTTTTTGTATTCAGCATCTATTTTTTCTATGGCCACTTCATCTAGGCTTCCGGTGGCTTCTTTTCTGTATCGTGCTATGAAGGGTATCGTTCCTCCCTCGGCTATTAGTTGCAACACAGTTGTTACTTGCCTCTCAGAAATATTGGTAATTAGTGCTATGCGTTTGTTCAATATAGAGCGAATATAGAAAGTTGTCCGTTATTTAAGGGAATAATATTAGGGGTCTTCTTTTGACCCTAAAAAAAGAAGAGAATCTAAAAATGATCAGCAAGGTGATGTTCTTCAAGCTGAGTCTTTACTCGGCTCTCTTCTTCCAAGCATCACTTGTATGCTTGGCAATTACTACTTCTTTGTGTTCATTAAATTCTAGGTAGGTGAACAGTGCGGCAGCCTTATTAATATCCGCATCTTGCTCTGCACGACCTTCTGGTGTATAATATTGAGCAATGAAGTTGGTGTCAAAATCACCATCCACAAACTTAGGGTGCTGCATTACGAAGCGACCAAAATCTAAAGTATTAGGTACTCCTTCAATAGTGAACTCGTTGCAAGCTATTATCATTCGCTGTATAGCCTCGGTTCTATCCTTACCCCATACTATTAGCTTGGCAAACATATTATCGTAGTAAATAGGTATTTCATATCCTTCGTATACGAAATCATCCAATCGTACCCAGTCATGCTGCGGCGGATGGTATACATCTATGCTGCCTACGGCAGGTACGAAATCGTTCTCAGGTTCTTCTGCCGTTAGACGCAGCTCTATGGCGTGTCCGTGGGCTTTAATGTCGTCTTGCACGTAGTTCAGCTTCTCATTACGAGCTACTTTTATTTGTTCAGCTACCAGATCTAGTCCAGTAATAAGCTCCGTAACTGGATGTTCTACTTGCAAGCGGGTATTCATTTCTAGGAAATAGAACTTGTGATCTGCGTCCAGCAAAAATTCTACTGTACCTGCTCCGGAGTAGTTACACGCCTTAGCCACATTTACAGCAGCTTCTCCCATCTCCTGACGAAGAGCATCTGTGAGTACAGCACTTGGTGCTTCCTCTACTAGTTTCTGATGTCTGCGTTGTATAGAGCACTCACGCTCGAGTAAATATACCACACTACCATGATTGTCTGCTATGAGTTGTATCTCTATGTGGCGTGGTTTGGTAACAAATTTTTCAATAAAAACAGAACGATCACCAAAAGCACTTTGAGCTTCACTCTGTGCCGTTCTCATTTGGCTTTCTAGGTCTTTAGGGTCGTGTACTATTCGCATTCCCTTTCCGCCACCACCTGCACTTGCTTTTACAAGCACCGGGTAACCTATCTGGTTAGCTACATCTTCAGCTTCAACGATGTCTTCTACAGCGTGGTTTATGCCTGGCACCAATGGCACACCGTATTTTTCTACGGCTTGCTTACTGGCAATCTTACTGCCCATAAGGTCTATCGCCTCAGGACTCGGTCCTATGAAGGTGATTCCAGCATTGGTCACTGCTCTTACAAAACCTGCATTTTCTGACAAGAAACCATAGCCTGGATGTACACCATCTACTTGGTTTTCTTTGCAAATTTGTATTATTTTTTCTGCTTGCAGATAACTCTCTGCACTAGGTGCTGGGCCCACACAAAAGGCTTCGTCTGCCAATTGTACGTGCTTAGAGTCTCGGTCTGCTTCCGAGTAAATAGCTACAGTTGAGATACCCATTTTTCGACAGGTTTTTATCACTCGTACGGCAATTTCGCCACGGTTTGCTATTAATATTTTTTTCACGGCTTATCTAGCATAGGTAAGTGTATGTACTTCGCCTCGTCTGCACTTATTCTGCGGATACCAAAGATGCCTCCGTCAGACTGAGCTACTGATGTCGCTAAGCTAAGCAAGCTCTTGTGCAATTGCACTGCATATGAATGATCTAGTTTTGGAAAGATGTCATTCAACTTAGCAATGTGTTGCTCTAGGAATACAAGTCTTTCCTTACCACCAGTGGCAAGAGATTTTAGTGCGAGATCAATCTCCTCATCTGCATGCTCATTCAAATCCTTATAAAGGTTTTTAACGTCATTTTTTATGGTTAATGATTTGATATGAATGATCTCTTTGGCTCTATCTATTTCGGCCTCGTCAATGTCGTAGTCAGCACACGCTATAAGCAAGGTAACCCATATAGGCGAACGTCTTACTAACATTTGCTCTTCTTCTGATAACTTCTGTAATTGATGTAACATTAAATGTATTTTTGCTGTAGCAAATTTATGCAAACTGACCTAACTAAGCAGATAAAACAACTTTTTCTAAAGGAGCTCAAAATGGAGTTAAAGAACAAGTATGCTCTATGGTCATTAGTCCTACTGCTTGTTGTATCGGTCTTTATTATCTACACCATACAGAAAGAAGCAAGTAATAAAGTATGGCATAGCCTCTTTTATGTGGTCCTTATTTTTGGAGTGGTACAAAACATTGGGCGTAGTTTTCTGATGGAAAATAAAGGAAGTTTACTCTACTATAAATTTTTGGTAGATAGTCGAGCCATCATCGTCTCTAAGATAGCCTACCAGTTTTTAGTCAATGCTTTTTTCTTAGTGGTTCTTGCCGTTTTAATGTCTTTTTGGTTACCCCAGAGTATTCCTCACTTTTGGCAATACTTGGTCACAGCATTACTTTTTACCTTGTGCAATTCTGCTGTATTTACCTTCAATAGTGCCTTAGCTCTCGGAGCAAAGAATAGTGGCTTGGTAGCTATGATTTTGAGTTTGCCTCTTCTTATTCCAAGTCTATTGGTCAGCCTAAAATCTGCAAGTAAAGCCATCTCACCACTGGATAATCTTAACTACATACAAGACTGGGGAGTGCTTCTTTTACTACTTGTTATGCAGCTTGTTCTTTCGGTAGTACTATTTAAGTATGTGTGGGAAGAATAGGGAATTGTTAACTTTAAGCCGAACCCTAATTGAATTTAGAAAAAAGCGTTGATCTCCTGGTAGCTTAGAAGTCTAATAGTAGTAGCTGCTATGGAGCTCAATGGTAGCAATCTGATGAGACGTTGTCTTGCATCTCAACACTCATTACTAACATCCTTCTTCTTCTAATACGCTTTCGCAAACAATACCCTTTCCTTACTTGGCTTGCCAGAGAATATACATACACCATCTTCTTGTGGATTGTCAAATGGGATACATCGGATAGTAGCTTTAGTCGCTTGTTGTATTTTGTCTTCAGACGCTGTAGTACCATCCCAGTGAGCAGATATAAATCCGCCTTTAGTTTCCAGTACTTCTTGGAATTCTTCCCAAGAATTCACTTCGGTGATGTGCTCATCGCGGTAGTTGAGTGCTTTGTTAAAGATCGCATCTTGCATAGTAGCTAGTAGGCTTTCTATATTGTCTTCTATACCATCAAAGTCCATTTTTTGCTTCTCTTTGGTGTCTCTACGAGCTACTTCTACAGCACCGCTTTCTAGATCTCTATTCCCTATGGCTATACGCACAGGCACACCTTTTAGTTCCCATTCTGCAAATTTGAAACCTGGCTTGTGTGTATCTCTAGAATCAAACTTTACACTGATACCTTTTGCTCTTAGGTTTTTGATGATAGGGTCCATCTTTTCGCTGATGGTTTCCAGTTGTTCTAGTCCTTTGTATATAGGTACTATGACTACTTGTATTGGTGCTAAATTAGGAGGCAGCACGAGCCCCTCGTCATCTGAGTGAGCCATAATAAGTGCTCCCATTAGACGTGTACTTACTCCCCAGCTGGTAGCCCATACGTGCTCTAGTTTTCCTTCTTTAGAAGCAAATTTCACATCAAATGCTTTGGCGAAATTTTGACCTAAGAAGTGAGAAGTACCCATTTGGAGTGCCTTGCCATCTTGCATTAGTCCTTCTATACATAGTGTATCCTCTGCTCCCGCAAAACGTTCACTCTCTGTCTTATGCCCCATTATAGTTGGGATAGCGAGTATGTTACGAGAAAATTCTTCATACACACGCACCATTTGGTCTGTTTCTTCTTTTGCTTCTTGTTTGGTAGCATGAGCAGTGTGCCCTTCTTGCCACAGAAACTCAGCAGTTCTTAGGAATAGGCGAGTACGCATTTCCCATCGTACTACGTTAGCCCATTGGTTTATGAGTAGCGGTAAGTCTCTGTAGCTCTGTATCCATCCTTTGTAGGTGTTCCAGATGATTGCCTCACTTGTAGGTCGTACGATGAGTTCTTCCTCTAGTTTAGCATTTGGATCTACACGTAGCTTTCCAGGCTTGTATGGGTCGTTTTCTAATCTGTAGTGCGTTACTACAGCACATTCTTTAGCAAAACCTTCTGCATTTTTTTCTTCTGCTTCAAATAGGCTTTTGGGTACAAATAATGGGAAGTAAGCATTCTCGTGGCCAGTTTCTTTAAATCTTCTATCCAACTCAGCCTGCATTTTTTCCCATATGGCATATCCGTAGGGTTTTATGACCATACATCCACGTACACTGCTGTGTTGTGCTAGGTCTGCGTTTTCCACTAGATTGTTGTACCACTTGCTGTAATCTTGTTCGCGAGTTACTTTTTCGAATGCCATGCTTTTTATCTTGGTATGCTGTTTGAATAGTATAGTATGACGGCAAATTTAAACCGTTAAGTTTAATTTAAATTTTAACATGATGAAATTACACACCTATCTCGCTCTCGCCACGCTATTCCTAGCAAGTTGTACCTCTAGCAGGTTAACTACCACCAATCCAGATGATGTATATTACACACCTGAGGATGACTTGGTAATCGTACAAAATACTCCACAACAAACTCCTCAAAATTATACAGCTCAAGCCCAAGAGAAACAGGAGCAAAAGCAGATAGCTCCGGTGTACGATGAGGAGATTTTAGCTACCGATGACTATGCTGGAGTAGATGACCGAGACTATGAGAGTAGACTGCGTCAGTTTAGAGATGAAGACTTTGAGTATACTTACGAAAATGGGTATACCCATGGATTTCGTGATGCAAATCGTGATAACCGATGGGGAAGCTACAATAGGTATGGGCGGAACTACAGCGGGTATAGTAATAACTGGGAATATAGTTCTTGGTATGGACCTCGACTGTATGTAGGATATAACTCTTGCAACGGATGGAATGGCGGTTACGGCTGGGGAAATCCTGGATGGAATACTTGGGGAAACCCATATGCAGGCGGTTGGTACGGAAACGGATATGGAAACAGCTGGAACAACGGTCGAGGTGGTGGATATTGTGCTACGCCCTATTACAACAACAGTTGGAGTAGGGGCGGATACTACGGTGGAAGTCGATGGGGAAGAGGTTATAGTAGTTATGGCTATAATAACAATTGGAGAGGTAACAGAGGTTTTCGTAAGGTAGGTAATAGCGGAAACAACAGTAACAATGTTCAATATAGAGGGAGCGATAGATACAATAGAGCTGCCAATAGCCCAAGACAACGAATAGGTGCAAATACCGCAAGTGCGAATAGCGGGACAGTAAATACGCGAAGACCGTCTGGTCAAAGAAGCAACCCTACTACTAATAGCGGAGGAACAACCGGGCAAGTATATAGTGGAACTATAGGTGACGGACGAGTTGCTAAACCACAAACGAGAAGGCCAAGTACTACTGCAAGTTCTACTGGTACTAGCGGAACAGTAAGTGGCAGTAATAGAGGAGGTGTTGTGCAGGGAGGAAGTACTACGGGCAATGCTAGACGTGCAACAACACCAAGTAGAACAGTCACGCCACGCAGTAGTACACCTACCAGAACAAGAGCTGCAACGCCAAGTAGAAGTTAATCTCCATCACGAAGTAGTACACCTACCAGAACAAGAGCGGCAACGCCAAGTAGAAGCTACACTCCATCACGAAGTAGTACACCTACCAGAACAAGAGCAACAACACCAAGTAGAACGGTCACGCCACGCAGTAGCAAACCTACCAGAACAAGAGCTACTACACCAAGTAGAAGCTACACTCCATCCCGAAGTAGTACGCCTACCAGAACAAGAGCTGCAACGCCAATTAGAACTGCCTCTCCTTCGCGAAGTAGCACGCCTACTAGAACAAGAGCTACTTCACCAAGCAGGAGTAGCGGCAGTAGCACTACACGTCGTAGATAAGTTAAATTATGGAGACCTGCTTGTCGAGTAACACAGTAGAATCAACCTAAGATAAAGAAACCATGAAGAAGATAATTTTTACAATCCTATTGGGATTACTCATAATAAAAGGAAATGCACAAAGTGATATTGATGCATTGCGATATTCCAATACACCTACATTAGGTACAACGGCTAGATCCATAGGTCTAGGTGGAGCAGTTGGAGCATTAGGAGCAGACGTGTCAGCCGTTGTGGTAAATCCGGCTGGATTGGCCCAGTTCAAAACAAGTCAGTTTAGCTTGTCGTTTGGTACGTCCACCAATCGTAACAAAGCAAGTTATGGAGAGTCAGGAGACAAGACTTCATTTATGTTCAATGGAGATATTCCTAATGTAAGTCTGGTATTCACCAATAGAAGAATGCAACGCGGCAATCCTGCTAAAAAAGGATGGGTCAATAGTAATTTTATGTTGAGCTATAACCGTACTGCAAACTTCAATAGAAAGCTATCGTATCAAACCAATAGTCCAGTTAATTCATTGACGGACTATGTTGCAGCTTATTCTAGAGGACTGAATGCCACTGAGCTAGATGCCAACGATGAGCAGCTTGCAGAGGGATTTTACTTCTTCGAAAATATGTTTTGGTACACATTTCTCATAGATTCTGTGAGAAATGGTACTTACACATCTACCTATGATAAGGTAAATGGGATAGCTTCGCAAAAAGGAAACGTAGCCACTCGCGGAGGCTCTGGAGAATTTAATATTGCCTATGCTGCCAACTATGAGCACAAAGTATATTTTGGAGGTAGTATGAATATTCACAACGTTAATTTTACCGAAACCAACACGTTTACAGAAGTGAATGAAGCCCAAATGGTTGGTGGATGGGATACCTATAGTTTCACCAGAAACTTGGAAACTTCGGGATATGGTTTTAGCGGTAGACTAGGCGTCATCTTTAGACCAAATAATAACGTACGCCTTGGTGCAACATTGCAGACGCCTACGAGACTCATTCTTTCAGATGAGTACTCAGATGCTTTATTTGTAACCCGCAGCGATGGTACAACGGACGACCTCAAAACCATAGACAAGGAGTTTAGTTACGATGTAGTGACACCAGCTCGCTACAGCTTGCAAGGAGCCTATATTTTTGGTAAGAAAGGCCTGATAACAGCAGAGCTAGAGAGCATAAACTATAGTACAATGAATCTATCTACAGATAATGATGATTTTGAAGAAACCAACTTTAGTATAGCAGACAGATACAAGACCGCTGCCAATGTGAAAGTTGGAGCGGAGTATGTGATGAACTCCTTCAGACTACGGAGTGGTTTTGCTTCGGTAGGCAATCCGCTAGTAGAAGGTGGAGGTAAGTCTCGCAAAATCATCAGTGCAGGCTTTGGTATGCAAGAAAAAGCCTGGGCATTTGATTTTGCCTTTTCTAGAGAAGTACAAACGGATGAGTATGTGCCATACCAAATAAATGGTGCAACAAGTCCTGTGGTAAAGAATAGTTTCAGGAGCTCCCGCTTGATGCTGACGCTTAGTACTAAATTCTAATCCCAATTTATCCTTTTGTAGATAGGGTTAATGAGGTATACACTACTTTTGCTTGGTGCAAGATGAAGATGCGATAAACGTAGACTTATTGAAAAAGATGATGATGGGAGGTTTCTCATCAGACTCTTCTGGTTTTGTAGCCAAAAAGGATAAGACCTCTAAGCAAAAAGCCAAACGAAAAGTAGAGATAGACCTGCATTTTGATGCTGTTTTTCCGCAAGGTGGAAGTACGCCCCACACTAAACGACTGCCAATGCAACTGGAAGTGCTACAAGAGTTTATTACGGACAGTAAGAAGAATAGTGTGACGATCGCTTATGTTATCGTAGGAAAAGGTGAGGGGAAGCTGAAATCTACGGTCAGCAATGAACTTATGCGTCAAAAGATAAGCCACTCGCTGGTTGCAGATCCACCGTATTTTGGCAATGCTTTTAAACTTATTTTCTAGCTCGTCCTGATATAGTAAAGTTGTTTGCAGATATGCCACATACGAGGAAGAGTTTACCTCACTACAACCACAAAAAAGCAGATATGGAGGATTTTAGACTAGTCTAGCGAATTACTGTTAATGTTTGCTCCAGATTATGATAGGTGCCAAAAGTGTCTTTAATACGATACTTAGCTAAATAGACACCGTGCGGTAGGTCTATAGTCTTAATTAGTTCTGCTGGAGAGTTAAGGTGTAAAACCTTTTGACCCCATCGGGTGTATATGTCTACTGTAAGTTCTTGTATGAAAAGTGTGCTAAAATTCAGCTCATCGTTAAGCCCGTCTCCGTTTGGTGTGATAGAATTTGGGATATAAAAATCAACAAACGGGAAAGCCAATACTTCAGTGTATGTTGTGTCAAAGCAGATATTTTGGTTTGATGCTACGAGAAAAGAGCTATAAACACCACTATCTGCATAGGTGTACTGTCTGGCGAAAGAAGGTGTTTCTGTGGTATAAATACCATCTCCATAAAATAATTCTGCTGAGGTATGATTGGTAGACTTATCTGTAAATAGGTAAGTCACTTCTAGCCCATTAGCCGAAAGATATTGACTAGCATAACTTGCCACTGGGAGCAAAAGTGTATTTGTAGTGACTGTGGCTGTGTCTTGACAACCCAAGGTGTCTCTCGCTATGCTTGCCAGTATATTCACATCTTGCTCTGCAGTAAAATAGAGAGCAGATGAGCCCTCTTTATTTGGTGTGTTTACGTTGTTTAGGAGTACTCCGTTGTCATATGTTTTTACAAAAGAGAGTGTAGTATCAGAATCCCAAGTACTTATAACTTCGGCTTGCATGTTTTTGCAAGCATCTGCACTGGTTAGGGTTATTTCTGGCTGTGGATGCACCGTAATGCTGGTATAGGCAGTATCTGCACAGCCAGATAGACGAGTAGCAACTAGACTGCTCAAGGTATATGTGCCTGCAGAAAGGTACGTATGCTTAATTGTTTTTGTATTTGAAGTGCTTTGTTGTGTAGAGTCTGTGGTGCTGGTATTCCACGTATGTATCACTGTGCTCGTGTCTTCTACAGTAATGTTAGTGGTTAGTTCTATTGGTTGTTGGTTTATACAGATAGCTATATCTTGCTCGCTGTGCTGCACAGTAGGTAGATTTTGTATTGTAGTATACAAGGTGTCAGTAGCACTACAGCTGCCAACGGTCGAGAGACTCTGAGCAATGCCGAATTGCTCGGCATATTGATAGGTAACGGTACACGCAGCAAAAGTGCCGTAGATCTCGCCAGAGATGTCCTCTCACTGGCAAATAATGATATAAATACCCTCGCTAAGTTGAGCATAAAAGACCTGTGCACCATAAATGGAATAGGTCCAGCCAAAGCCATCACCCTGATGGCCGCTATAGAATTGGGCGGTAGACGTAAGAAAGCAGAAACCAACGACAGTTTCATACGGAAAAGTAAGGATGCCTATGATTTCTTTGGTCCTATGCTACAAGACAAGGACTATGAAGAGTTTTGGATATTGATGCTGAACAACAATAACAAGATACTACGTCCCTACCGTGTGAGCGAAGGTGGCATATCGCAAACCGTAGCCGATCCCAAATGAATATACAAAGCTGCCATAGAAAATAACGCCTCGCAACTGGTACTCTGCCACAATCACCCCAGCGGAAACTTGCAGCCCAGCCCAGCAGACAGGTCACTTACCAATAAACTAATAGCGGCAGGCAAAAACCTAGACATAAAAGTAATCGATCACATTATAGTAACCGATGGCGGCTACTATTCTTTTGCCGATGAAGGGTTAATACCCACTTAAGTACTTCACTTTAAAATAATTTCAAGCTGCGTTTGAGCTTATGCGGTGCGAGGCCATTGAGGTCTAACACAAACGTGATACGCTCACTAAATTTGGTTATTCTATATTGTTGTGAAAGCCCACCAGTAGTACCGTCAAAATACTCCGAAACATTACTCGTTTGAGCGAGATTAAAGAAAATTTCAAACCGATCTTTTATTATCTCTAACTCTAATCCTGCATTAAAAATCAACTTACTCTGACTCCCATTCCACACTTCCTTGTCAATATCGTTATACGAAACAAACTCAACATACGGCTTTATTGGAATCTTTCCGGGCAATGGAATGGTCAAGATAGCAGAGACAAACCACTTGTCTGCAGTACCAATATCCCCTACAAATTTGGATGCATTTGTACGATTATTAATCTGATTTTGGAATAAGCCCACATTTGCATTTCTGTGCATCAAATAATCATCAAACTTATAGTCATAGTAACCTGCTTTATCTCTACTTCCCAAAGCAAGATTATACCTACTCACATCACTTGCCTTGATCATAGCCGCACCATAAATTCTAATGTCCAATGGTTTATTCTTGATTCCGATATCAATTTTACGTTTATACACTCCGCTAAGTTTCATGAAATCTGAAGAACGAATATCACTGCCAGACGAAGGGTAAATGGTGATAGAGTCGGAGCCAGAAGGCACCCGCTTTCTTTCTCCTAAAACATCGTCATACGTTAATCTGCCGTATTCTGCATTAAGCTCAAGAGCATAACCGTCGATTTTGCTATCGTTCTGTGCACGGTAGGTCAAGGTTACAAAAGAGTTACTTCGTGACTTGGAGAATAATGGCCCCGGTAGTGTATCAGAAGAAATAAAATCAAATTGAGGGGAGAATAGTATGTGATCTACTGCCAAGCGTAGACTCTTAGATCGTGGACTTCTCAACGTAGATTTCTGAAAATGGTACGTCGCATGTGGCTGCACTTTGAGATAGTTGTAATTGCCATACACATAAGCATCATTTTCTCGTACAACGCTTCCATCACTAAAACTATACTTCCTTGCTTCAACGCCTAGTTCTAAAAACGCTGCCTTGCCCTTTAGTGGTTTAATATAGTGGATAGCCGCTTCACCATTAATGGTCTTTTTGTCAAAAGAATACAGAGGCAATACGTGATACTGCAACGGTTTATCACTCACACTATAGTTATGAATCCCTATCCCTACCATCATTCTATCATAGAAATTCCAACCAAGTGTTGGAACAACATATACTTCTTTATACTGTACTTTATCTAACCCCATCCCTACTTTAAATTTTATTTTGCTCTCCGTACTATTATTGCCTAGGTGGAGGTCTAGCGTCTGGCTTCGTGGGTCTATAGTTGCCTCTCTATGAGCTATGGTGTCTTGCAGTACTAGCGTCTTATTAACGGGCACTGTGACCCACTGTGTGCTTACCACGCCATTGCGAGTAATATTTATAGGAACTGGTGCCGCTACAGATCCTTTGTTCTGGATTGCAAAACCTGCTTTGTGTTTGCATATACTGTAATCCATTTTAGTATCTGTATGGAGTAATTCATCAAAGAACCAACCCAAATCTTCGCCACTCGTTTCCTCAAAGCTTCTTTTCATATCACCTGGCAGTGGATGTTTAAATTTCCATTGCTCGTAGTAACTGGTCATACAGTTTTTGAAACGTGTATAGCCTAAATATGCTTTCAGGTAACCAAGCGACTTAGCACCTATACCATACACGCTCATGCCATAGTTTCCTTCGGTTAGTTTTTGGCTACTTGTTGCTATAGCTTGATGTCCACTTCTGAGCAAATTATCCTTTACAAGAGCTAGTATAATACTGGTAAAAAAATCTGGTTTATCCATACTATCGTCTCGCATGGCTTCTTGTTCGTAGTAGCTATTGATGGACTCGTCCATCCATGGATATACGCGTTCATTATTGGCCAATATTCCGTAGAACCAATTATGCCCTACCTCGTGTACAATAACTTCTTCGCTCATAAAATCACACAAGGTGATCATAGGATATTCCATTCCTCCACCCGCTTTTAGCTCACCATGCACTACCGTGGCATGACTATACGGATATGTACCTACATTTTCGGAATAGTATGTAATGGCTGTTTCAATATGATCTAAGTCCTTTCTATCTGGCTCTGCACCCACTACTCTTAAGCTAATCTCTTCATCTCCTACCTTAAGTTTTTTAGTCTCATAACCCCATCTTTTGCTCGCAAACCAAGCAAAATCGTGTACATCACTTGCGATAAAATGTACGGTCTTTAGCTGCTTTGAGCTAGCCAAAAGGGTGTCGCTTGTAACGGTCTTATTATCAGACAACTCACCTGGTGTGAGGCACTCACCCGTAGCCACTAGTGTGTAGTTTTCTGGCAATGTAATATTCACCTCAAAGTCTCCAAACTCAGAATAAAATTCGCCCTGATTCAGATAGGGCATTGGGTTCCATCCGTTTACATCAAATACCGCTGGCTTAGGATACCATTGAGTGATGAAATAGTCTTGATCCTCGTGCCCCAATCGTGAAAAAACCTTGGGTATTTTCACTTCAAAAGGTGTCGAAATCGTACGTTTTTCACCACTTCTTATTGGCGTATTCAAAGTAAGCCTTGCAATATCACTATGTTCTTTGTTATCTATAGTGGCATATTCCCAATTGATGTTACCACCATTGGCAGAAAACGAAATACCGTTAATGCTCCCACGATCCTTTTCTTTGGCATAGTAAAAATCTAAGTCACCGTTTTCTTCCATTTGCTTACCAAAAGCCGTTTGATTGTTAGCGTATGCATTTGGCCAAAGGTGGATGTACATCTCATTCATATTAATAGGACTATTATTATTATATGTTATTACAATTTCTCCCTTTAGTATGTGTGTTTCATCATTGAGAGACACGTCTATGCGGTAGTCTACCTGTTGTTGCCAGGACGACTGATTAATTTTTTGAGCGAGAACAAGAGCTACAACTCCTGTAAATAGTGTAGTTAAGACCAGTTTTTTCATTATTCCGAAGATAATATGTTAGCAAAATAAGGACATTGAACGTACTTTGCAGTACATTGTATAGGGAAGTATTGCATAACTTTGGAATAGAGGAATAGTGTATGATGGAAAATGACGATTTTTTGAACGAAGGGATGGAAGAAAGAGCTCGCTATTTTGAGCAAATGCTTGAGAGTGGAGATACTTTTTTTTACGACAATGACGAGCTCGGTCAGTTAATAGATTACTACCTTGATTTTGAGCAAATACAGAAAGCCACAGTTGCCATTGAATTTGGCGAATCCCTCTATCCTTTCGAAACCAACTACAAAATAAAAAAAGCGGAAGTCTACATTGCACAGCGTAACATAAATGGAGGCATCAAGCTCTTAGAAAAATACCGCACTATAGAACCCAATAACGGAGAAATAGCCAAGCTACTCGGCGATTGTTATGCACTTAGCTTGCAGTATAAAAGAGCTTTGGAATGCTACCTATTTGCCCTCAATCAAGACCAAGGCAATGATGAGTTGCTGATACGTTTGGCCCGTATAAATTTTGCCCTAGGCAATAACAATAAGGCGATGTCTTATCTCAATGCATTTCCAAAAGATTTTAGCTATGATGAGGTAAGTATACATGAGCTCATTCGCCTATTCTTAGACTACAACCAGTATAACGACGCCATACAATTCTTAAAGAAAGTCATCGACGAAAATCCATACAACTATGGTGCATGGTATTTCACTGGCTTAATCAATCAGAAACAAGACAAGAATGAAGAAGGAATAGATGCCTATGAATTCTGCATTGCGATTGAAGAAAACAATACAATGGGACACTTGGGCAAAGGAAATTGCCTAATGGAGCTAGACCGCTTTGAGGAAGCCATAGAATCATTCAAACTGTCGCTGGACAATGATGAGAGTGACGCAGAGGTATATTGCAATGTAGCTGAGTGCTACGAAAACCTAAAAGATGACAATGCGGCGAAATACTATTATCTCAAATCCATAAAAATAAACCCCAACATCAGCGATGCATACTTTGGCCTTGGCACCGTATACAAACGAGCATTGCAATGGAAAGAAGCAGAACGGTACTTACTCAAATCAATTGATATAGACCAGTATGAGAGCCTATACCACATAGAGCTCGCAGAAGTATATCTCATACAAGAGAGTAGTGCACGCTGCTACAAACACTACCAACAAGCGTACGACATAGACTCAGATACTACAGAGATACTGTTAGATTTTGCCCATGCCAAGTTTGAAATGGGCGATATAGAGGATAGTGTACAATTGCTTCTAGAGAACCTAGAAGATCACGATGAAGACCACCGAATGTACTACCGCATAGCCTCGTATAGCTTCACACTTGGCCACTTTGAAAAAGGATATAATTTCTTACACGCTGCACTGGGCATTAACCCAGAAGCACATGTTTTACTGTTTGAATTTTCTCCTTTCACAGAAAACATGGAAAACATCACAAATATTATAGATTTGTACACGAATTAAAACAAATGATAAACCCAGAATTTAAACTCAATAACATTCCAGAAAGAAGTATAAAACCAAGACAAAATGGTATTACGATGGTCATGGATAAAGGTCTAAGCACTCGACAAGCAGAAGACTTCTTGGAGGTATCTGCAGATAAGACAGACATTATTAAGCTCGGGTTTGGTACTAGCTCTGTAACGCCTACGCTCGTAGAGAAGCTAAAAATATACAGTGATGCAAATATTCCTGTATACTTTGGAGGTACGCTTTTCGAAGCATACGTAATACGTGGCCAATTTGACGACTACAGACGTTTGCTAGACAAATACAAAATAACACACACAGAAGTTTCCGATGGAAGTATAGAAATAAGCCAAGAAGAGAAGTGTGGATATATCCGTTCCTTAGCAAAAGACTTCACCGTCCTAAGTGAAGTCGGTAGTAAGGATGCAGAAAAGATCATACCGCCATACAAGTGGATAGCCATGATGAAAGCTGAAATAGAAGCTGGTGCTTGGAAAGTAATAGCAGAAGCCCGTGAAAGTGGCACAGTAGGTATATTTAGAAACTCGGGTGAAGTACGCTCAGGACTGATAGAAGAAATACTACAACACATACCGCTAGACACCATACTCTGGGAAGCTCCTCAAAAAGTGCAGCAAGTATGGTTTATGTCGTTATATGGTCACAATGTAAACTTAGGAAACATTGCTCCAAATGAAGTAATTCCATTAGAAACACTTCGTTTGGGTCTACGTGGAGACACCTTCGACAAATGGTTATAAAAACCAAACGAGAATACAAAAAAACCGCTAAGCATTGCTTAGCGGTTTTTTTTATGCGTGTAATTCTAAAAACTAGGTTAGCTATCAGTCTGCATTATTTTCTTCCTAATCTACGGTTGGTCTACGGATGAGTGTTACTGTGATGGGTGTTTTACCATCGTCTGTAGATGGGCCTTTATAGATGAGAGATATTCGGTACGTGTCTAAAGCGGGCACCTCAAACTGTAGTTGCTCTGTTCTTTGTTCTAGTGAGCTACCACCTATCGGTTTATTTTGTAAATCTGTAACAGCAATGAACGTTTCTATGTTCGCTTCTTTAATCGTCAAATTAATCAAATACTCATAGGCTGTATCTGCCGGAAACTCAAACTGATAGATACTCCTGTCTTGCAGTTCTAACTCCTGAGATCGAATAAATTTCCACTCTGCAAGTGGATTTACATCAACTACTTGAGCATTTGCAGAAAACCCTGCACTTGCCAATAGTAAAAATAGAAGATATTGTTTCATGGTTCTTGAAAAGCAAATTAATCTTCGATTCTTTGCTTGTTCATTATTTCCTCTTTTAGACGGTT
>JAOKFZ010000022.1 GCA_028247315.1 Bacteroidia bacterium
GAAGAATAAAAAAGATTTTTCTACTGAGCTTACTTTGGTGAAACTCGTAGGTAAAAGAAGATCTTTACTAAAATATATTGCTAAGAAAGATATTGTTCATTACCGTGAGCTTATCAAGCAATTAGGCATCAGAAAGTAATTGGCCTACTCGCCTGTGGCGAGAAACTCTTTCTGGAAAAAGTCCCTTTCGTATAGTTGAGAAACTAGCATGTACAAAATTACATTGGCTACCGCTGATGTTTTTGTGTATTTGTACTTTTTGTTTACGAAGTCGAATAATTCTAAGCGTGGGTAAACCCCATAGTTTTTAATTTCAACAATGTAGAGCAGAAAATAAAAACGTCGTAGGCATTGGGTCTGCGATGAAACATTTTTTTAAACATTGGCGGAACAACCGCAATATTATGAACGTATTTACACAAACACTATCCTACGGTGCTGGCAAAGATGTCACACTAGAAACGGGTAAACTCGCAAGACAAGCACATGGTGCTGTCGTATTATCTCAAGGTAGACTAAAGTTATTGGCTACTGTAGTATCTAACAAAGAAGCCAGAGCTGGAGTAGATTTTCTACCGATGTCTGTTGACTATCAAGAAAAATTTGCGGCTGGTGGCCGTATTCCAGGTGGTTTCCTCCGTAGAGAAGGTCGTCTGTCTAACTCTGAAATCTTAGTATGTAGAATCGTAGACAGAACACTTCGTCCACTTTTCCCGAGCGACTACCATGCTGAGACGCAAGTAATGATCCAACTTATCTCTGCAGATGCAGATGTATTGCCAGATGCACTTGTAGCACTTGCAGCTTCTGCAGCACTTACTATTTCGGATATTCCTTATGAAGGTCCTATATCTGCTCCAAGAGTAGGTAGAATAGATGGTGAATGGGTGATAAATCCTACGGCTACTGAAATGGAAAATTCGGACGTAGATCTTTTAGTAGCGGGTACAGCTGCTGACATCAATATGGTGGAAGGTGAAATGAATGGAGTTTCTGAAAAAGATATGGTAGAGGCATTGAAATTTGCCCATACATTCATCAAGCAGGACTGTGCAGCACAGCTAGCTCTTTGCGACCAAATGGGTGGCAGAAAAGCACCTCGTGAGTACAACCACGAAACAAATTCTGAAGAATTAGCAGCTACTGTAAAAGAAGCTACGTACCAGAAATTCTACGACGCAGCTAAAATCCCTTCTGAAAAGGATGAACGCTCTGAGAAATTTGGTGCTATCAATAAAGAGTACATTGCATCTTTATCGGAAGATACAGATGGAGAGACGCTAACTATGGTAAAAAGATACCTAGCCAAGTCTAAAAAAGAGGCTGTACGTAACATGATGCTTGACAACAAGCAACGTTTGGATGGTAGAGCACTTAATGAAGTAAGACAAATTTGGTCTGAGGTAGATTACCTACCTTCAGTTCACGGTTCTGCTTTATTCACTAGAGGAGAAACTCAGTCACTTACATCGGTAACATTAGGTTCAAAGCTAGATCAACAAATGATAGATAACTATCAAGCAAAGTCATTTAGCAAGTTAATGCTACATTATAATTTTCCTTCTTTCTCTGTAGGAGAAGCTAGACCGAATAGAGGCCCAGGTAGACGAGAGATTGGTCACGGTGCATTGGCAGAGAGAGGTATCAAGAGAATGATTCCAGATGATTTCCCATACACACTTCGTATCGTGTCTGACATACTAGAAAGTAACGGAAGTAGCTCTATGGCTACGGTGTGTGCTGCAAGTATGGCAATGATGGATGCAGGTATTCAAGTAAAATCGGGAGCTTCTGGTATCGCTATGGGTATGGTTGCAGACAAAGAAGGTCGTTATGCTATCCTTTCAGATATCTTAGGAGATGAAGATCACTTAGGAGATATGGACTTTAAAGTAGTGGGTAACGCTGAGGGTATATATGCTGTACAGATGGACATGAAAGTAGAAGGCCTTTCTTATGACGTATTGGAGGAAGCTCTGGTACAAGCCAAAGAAGGTAGAATGCACATTCTAGGTGAGATGGAGAAAACAATCTCTACTCCAAACACTGGATTGAAAGATCATGCTCCACAGATTGAGGTAATGATTATACCTAAAGATAAAATCGGTGCTTGCATTGGTTCTGGTGGTAAAGTTATACAAGAAATACAAGCTGAAACAGGTGCTATTATCACTATAGAAGAAGAAGGAGACACAGGACGTGTTGAGATCTCTGGTATAGGTAGTGGTCCAATAGAGGCTGCTAAAGAATGGATTACGGGTATCATCACTGATCCTGAGCCAGGAACAGAGTATACAGGTAAGATCACTAAAATAATGGACTTCGGTGCATTTGTAGAGATACTTCCAGGTAAAGAAGGTTTGCTTCACATTTCAGAAATATCATGGGAACGTATTGAGACCATGGACAAAGCTCCTCTAAGCGAAGGGCAAGAAGTTACAGTGAAGTTATTAGCTGTAGACGAAAGAAGTGGTAAACTTAAGCTAAGTATGAAAGTGCTTACTGAGAAGCCAGAAGGATACGTAGAGCGTCCACCAAGAGAGCGTAGAGATAACGACCGTAGAGGTGGTAATGATAGACGTGGTGGAGGTAGAGATAACCGTGGCCGAGGTGATAGGCGTGAAAAACGTCAAGATCCAGACGTAGGATAATAATGCTGAATAATTCAGTTATAAATTATTGATGAAAGGCGAACCGAGAGGTTCGCCTTTTTTTTGTGCTTCTTTCGCCTTGTTGAGAAGCGGAGCATTTGTGAGTACCCTCAGAAAAACATATTGCCTATCTTATTTCATCGATGGTAGCTGATTGATGACGTATGGCTAACATTAGTTGCTCGCTATTGTGGACTTTTTTTCCTTTCTTTGGAGTCAATGAAATATATCAAAATAGTAGCTATCGCTTTGCCACTGATTCTAGGTTATCAAGCGTGTAAGGATAAGGAAGTGAAAGAAGATCCTATCCCAGAAGAGGAAGTAGTGGTAGTAGAAACCATAGAATACAAAACCTTTGAAGAACAACGCATTGCCTTTGGAGGCGGAGAGAACCAGACGGTAGAAAAGACGTTTACGATGCATCCTCAAGAGCGAAATATAGATAATATCAAAATGTTTGTGATCTTAGATTGTCCAACGGGTGGTTGCAATATTTGGGATGTATATGCCAACATAAAAGTAAAAGACAAGGCTGCAGATAAGTGGTATGAAATTGGAAGATACATTACTCCATATGGAGTAAATACCTCTCAATTAGAAAAAGGTATCGAGATAGATGTTACAGATTTCAAATCACTACTTCAGGGTGATGTAGACCTTCGGGCTCGTATAGAGACGTGGGGAGCAGACGGGTGGAATCTTACAGTGAATTTTGAGGTAACTACGGGAGTGCCAGATTACCAATACTATGCTGTAAGTCCAGTGCTGATGTATGATCAGTGGTCTACCTCTGGTGTGCCGTATGGTAAAGAACATGCGTATGATCTCACGCGGACAATTACTATACCGAGCAATGCACAAGAAACGACTCTACGTACTGTTATATCGGGTTGGGGGCATGCTACTCCTACAGATAGAGACGGTAGACCGTGTGCAGAGTGGTGCTTTAGAACACACGAGGTAAAAATAGATGGAGAGAATGCTTTTTCGCATACTATGGGGCCTATTGGTTGCCCAAAAAATGTAATTCAACCACAGCGTGGAAACTGGGAGCCGGATAGAGCAGGATGGTGTCCAGGTATGGCAGTGCCAGTGCGTACGGATGTCTTCTTAGAATCGCAAGCAGGTACTACATTCACTTTTGAGTACGACTACGAAGAGTGGACTACAGATGGCGGCACTGCATCTGGGCAAGATGGAGCATTTTATGCTACCTCTAGTTTTGTGATAGTAAAAAGTAACGAGCCAATTGCAAGTGCTACTGTAGTGGAGTGATAAAATATTAACGTATAATTTTGAAAGGCGAACCGTATGGTTCGCCTTTTTTATATGTGCTCGTCAGAGCTATACATTCCCCCGTCTCCAGTTCTTACGCTCATTGGCTGTATGGTAAGACCAGGCCACTACGCGGCTACTTTTATTGCCTTGTCCCATGTCTATGGTTTTTACTTGTTGAGCATTTACTTTTCGGAGCGATTCGTATATGTCTTTGAGGTTACCTTCTTTACTTACCAAAGTGCTAAACCACAATACGTTTTTCTTGAAAAGAGCACTCTCCTTTATCATATCACTGACAAAACGAATCTCACCACCTACACACCAGAGCTCTGTATGTTGACCGCCAAAACTTACTGCTACGTCAGGTTTGTTGCCTTTGCTATCAGTTGCTTTTCCTTTGGATAGGTTCTTTACCTTACGCATATTGGCATTTACGGCATCTTCTGCACTCGCGTGAAATGGAGGGTTGCATGTCGTTATATCAAAGTGCTCGTTTGCTTTAATTACTCCTTTGAAAATATTAGAAGGATTGCGTTGTAGACGCACTTCTATCGCTAGTTTATTTGCCTTAGTGATGGCGGTAGCTATTTGTGTGCTTTTAGGATTGATATCTGCAGCTACAAAATTCCAATCGTATTCTACGCAGCCTATTATGGGGTAGATGCAATTTGCTCCAGTGCCTATGTCTAGGGCTTTTACCCGTGGTCCGCGAGGTATCTCTTCATTATCATCGTTGCCTAGCAGGTCTGCTATGTGGTGTATGTAGTCTGCTCTGCCCGGTATAGGTGGACACAAGAAATCTTGAGGAATATCCCAATGATCTATGCCGTAGTCTTTTTTTAGCAATGCTTGATTCAGAAGCTTTACCGCATCGGCGTTAAAGAAATCGATCGTTTCTGAACCATACTTGTTTACAGCTACGTATTTTTTTAGAGCAGGATTTTCTTCAATCAGCTTCTTAAAATTATACCTGCTCTTGTTTCTATTTCTAGGGTGCAGTTTGCTTTTAGCTTCTGTAGGGTTTGGTTTCGGCTGTTGTTCTCGCGACATATACTGTTGCAAAGGTAAGTGAAGTGGTAGTCATGTAGGTCTGCAGTTTTTTAACGGTATGTGGTATGTGCATTCTCATATTGCCGGCATACAGGGTTTAGGCATTTTTCACAATCCTAATTTCTCCCACATTCTCCAAAATCACCTCTTTTATCCGTCCATAAACGCTAATAATGAAATTTTAGGGGAATTTATGCCACCTTTTAAAACATTGATAATCAAATAAATAACATCATTTGTGGAATACTTATGTGAAAAAGTGGGAGATAGTGGGATAAAGTGGGAGATTTCGCTTTACTTTTGACATCAAGAAAAAAGATAAACCGTGTCCAAACCACTTTACATAGGAGAATTTGACGTCAAACTAGATGATAAGGGTCGTGTAGTTTTGCCTGCTGGTCTCAAAAAGCAGCTTCCTAAAGATGCTGTCGGTAAATTGGTGGTGAACCGTGGCTTTGAAAAATGCCTTACGCTTTATACACGAAAAGATTGGGATGAAGAGTTGAATGGCTTGCAATCGCTCAACCATTTCAATAAGAAGCACCGTATGTTTATTCGTCAGTTTAGCAATGGTGCTACCGAGATACAATTGGATAATTCTTCTCGTATGCTCGTGCCCAAAAAATTGTGCGAGTATGCTGAGATTAAAAATGAGGCGGTCTTTTATGCTTATGGCAATCGAATAGAAATCTGGAGCAAACATCTGTATGAAGATATGATGGATGTAGATGCAGACGATTTTGCCAACTTGGCCGAAGATGTAATGGGTAATGCAACTACAGGAGGTGGTAATGAGTAAGTATCATTTACCGGTAATGCTGCAAGAGTGTCTTGATGGATTGCAAATAGATCCGAGCGGCGTGTATGTAGATGTCACCTATGGCGGTGGCGGGCACTCGCAAGCTATACTTAACGTATTGGGTGAGAATGGTAAACTCTTGGTTTTTGATCAAGATGAAGATGCTGTTGAAAACAGAATAGATGATCCGAGACTATATTTCTGTCAAGGAAATTTCAGGTATTTAGAAAACTTCTGCTCCTACTATGGAGTGGACAAGATAGACGGTCTTTTAGCAGATTTGGGTGTGAGTTCACATCACTTAGACGCTAAAGATAGGGGTTTTTCGTTTCGTTTTGGCGAGGCTGATCTTGATATGCGTATGAATACAGAAGCAGAGGTTTCTGCAAAAAATGTACTCAATACGTATGCTCAGCCAAGATTAGCAAAAGTATTTCGTAGTTACGGAGAGTTGGACAAGGCGTCTCCAATGGCAAATGCAGTGCTCAATTACCGTGCGGTTAAACCTATAGAAACTACACAAGACCTAGAAATAGCATTGGAGCGATTTCTAAATGATAAAACAAGGAATAAGACGCTAGCAAAGGTGTATCAGGCTGTGCGTATAGAGGTGAATGCAGAGATGAGTACGCTAGAGCAAATGCTCGAGCAGGCTACAGAATTGCTTAAGCCCAATGGGAGACTAGTAGTGATGTCGTATCACTCGTTAGAAGATAGAATAGTAAAGAATCTTGTACAAACAGGCAATGTGGCCGGAGACAAGAATCCTGATCCGTTTGGAAATTTACCAAAGGTGTACAAGGCGATAAGTCGCAAGCCTATTATGGCGAGTAGCCAAGAGATAGAGATTAATTCAAGAGCACGCAGTGCAAAACTTAGAGTAGCAGAACGTATCTGATGGCTAAACAAAAAAAATCCATTTTGACGCCAGAACTTAAGCTCACCACCGAATGGATCAACTACCTCATCTTCTTATTTGGGGTGGCTTTGCTGTATATCTACCTCACGCATCGTACAGATAATATCGTACGAGATATAGAGTCTACTAAAAAGAATCTAGTGGAAAAGAGAGCGGAGAATATCACGCTCAAATCTGAATTAATGAAAAATCGCTCAAGAGCAAATCTGGAAGAAAGACTAGCTGAGCGTGGGGTGAAAGAACCCAATAGAGCGGTAACAGTGATAAGAAAGCAGAAAGATGACTAACGTAAGGCAAAGCATAATGTGGCGTGTGGTCTTCGGCATGAGTGTCGTAGCTCTTTTCGCATTATACGTTACTTTTCAGATGTTTAGAGTGCAGATAGTAGAGGGTGATAAGTGGTTGAGCTTATCAGACAGCACTACTATTCGTCGTATTGATATCAGTCCAGCTAGAGGCAACATTTATTCGGACGATGGCAGCTTACTGTCTACCTCTATGCCTATATATGATATACGATGGGATGCTACCGTTGTAAATGCAGATACCTTCAAGACATATGTAAATGAGCTGGCTTTCGAATTGTCAGAGTTGTTCCCCAATCATTCAGCATCTTATTTCTTGGCAATGCTCAAAAAAGCTAGGGCAGACAAGAATAGGTACAAGTTGATTCGTCGTAAGGTGAATTACCACCAGCAGAAAGCTATTCGCGACTTTGCTATTTTCAGAAAAGGAAGGTACAAAGGCGGAGTATTGTTTGAGTTGAATACCAAACGCGTGAAGCCAGCAGGCCTATTGGCGTATAGAACTATAGGGTATAGTACCGTTGATAATCCGGGTGTAGGCCTTGAGAGAGCGTATGATGAAGATTTAGGAGGAACCAAAGGGAAGCGACTAGTGCAGCGTATCTCTGGCGGCTACCGTCCACTCAATGATGCAAATCTGATAGAACCTCAAAATGGTCGTGATGTTCACACATCAATTAATATAGACTTTCAAGAGATTGCACAACGTTCGCTTGAGAAAGCACTTGTGCAGCATACGGCTAAGCATGGCTGTGTGGTCGTAATGGAAGTGGCAACAGGTAAAATAAAAGCTATTTCTAATCTAAAAAGAAGAGAAGATGGAACCTATGGTGAGTTGTATAATTATGCCGTAGGCGGCAGTTATGAGCCCGGTTCAGTATGGAAGGTTTACTCTGCTATGGCAGCTTTCGAAGATGGACTTATTGATGTAAATGATACTATGGACATAATGAATGGTGAGCGTGATTATTTC
Organism: Bacteroidia bacterium; assembly: GCA_028247315.1. Lineage (GTDB taxonomy): Bacteria > Bacteroidota > Bacteroidia > NS11-12g > UBA9320 > UBA9320. The sequence goes on from JAOKFZ010000022.1 coordinate 7,976, forward strand.
GGCAAGCCAATGCGAGATTCAGACAAAGGACGCTTTGCTAAGATGAGTTTTAAGCAAGCGTTTGCTCGCTCAAGTAACGTAGCTTTTTCCTCTATTATTTTTGATAATTATGCTAAGAATCCAAGTAAATATATCGCACACTTACGAAAGCTAGACCTAGATAAAACTACTGGCATTGAGATTTTGGGAGAAGAAAAACCGTTTCTCAATCACCCGCAAAGTAGCACTTGGTCTCAGCTTACACTTCCTTGGTTGGCCATAGGTTATGAGAATCAACATACGCCCTTGCAGCTGCTCACAGCGTACAATGGCATTATCAACGATGGCATTATGATAAAACCGCGTATTGTAAATCAAGTGACAGATGCGGGTCTCGTTATCAAGGATAATGACAAAAAAGTAAATAGAATTCGTGTTTGTAGCAAGGAAACATCGGATAAGATAAAAGAAATAACTGCCGCAGTATTTACCGAAGGTTCTGCCCGTGGCGTGCGAAGTAATGTGGTTTCTATGGGTGGCAAAACAGGTACGGCCCAGATCGCTACCAAGGGTGCTTACCAGAAATCAAAAAAGTACAATGCCAGTTTTGTAGGTCATTTTCCTGCGGATAAGCCGGTGTATAGCATCTATGTACGTGTTACTGAGCCTAGTAACGGTAAGTTCTATGCCTCATCTGTAGCTGCACCGGTATTTAGTGAGATAGCTAAAAAAATATTTACGATAAGTGTAAAACAAGAAATAGATAACGAGCATGTCGAATCGCCGCTCTACACACGCGGCTATTATTCAGATTTCAAGCAGTTAAATAATGTGTTAAACGTAAAACTAAAAAACGAGGTAAATACAGATATAGTAAGCATAAATGCAGTTGCAGGATCAGCAAGCGGTGTAGTTGTGCGAGATGGGAAAATGCCAAATGTAAAAGGTATGGGTGCCAAAGATGCCATGTACCTCTTAGAGCTAAACGGCTTGCAACCAAGAATTAATGGATACGGTAGAGTGATGGAGCAGAGTCCAGAACCCGGTACGCGAGTCCAAGCCAATAGAACAGTTTATATCCGGTTGAATTGAGAGCATTAACAGACATATTATCAGCAATAAAACCTACAACAGTTGTAGGTGAGCAAGAGGTAGAACTACAGGGCCTTACACTTGACTCTCGTGAAGTGCAAAAAGGATTTTTGTTTGCAGCTAGTCGTGGAGCTTCTAAGGACGGACACTTTTACATTAGCAAAGCATTAGAGCAAGGGGCAAGCGTAATACTGTGCGAAAAATTGCCAGGAGAACTGGGAAATGCTACGTATGTGGTAGTGCCAGATGCTGCAGAGGCTTTAGGCAAATTGGCTTCAGAGTACTATGAGAATCCAAGTAGCAATATCCAACTGGTGGGTGTTACGGGTACCAATGGTAAAACATCAATAGCTACCATGCTATACCAGTGTTTTATGAATATGGGCCACAAGTGTGGTCTGCTTTCTACCATAAAATATAGTATCAATGGAGTAGATACCTTAAGCACGCATACTACGCCAAACAGTGTTCGTATCAACGAGTTGCTCGCAGATATGGTAGATGCAGGATGCGAATACGCTTTTATGGAAGTGAGCTCTCATGCGTTGCACCAAAAAAGAACGGCAGGGCTCGAGTTTAACGGAGCAATATTCTCCAATATTACACATGATCATCTCGATTATCATACAGACTTCAAAGAATATCTTTATACCAAAAAACGCCTTTTTGATGGCTTAGCAGCAGATGCTTTTACGCTTACCAATAAGGATGATAAGAATGGCAAGGTAATGGTGCAAAATACCAAAGCAAGCGTGTACACTTATAGTCTAAAGTCGGTAAGCGATTTTAAAACGAAGGTTATAGAGAGTGACTTCGACGGAATGCTATTAAACATTAGCAATAGTGAAGTATGGCTCAGACTGGTAGGTAAGTTCAATGCATACAATGTATTGGCCGTATACGGTACAGCTTTTTTGCTTGGCAAAGAGCACTTAGATATAGTAACAGCACTCAGTGCTATCAATAGTGTAGATGGTCGTTTTCAGAATATAAAAGAAGCAGGAATTACGGCTATAGTAGACTATGCCCATACGCCAGATGCATTGCAAAATGTGGTAGATACCGTAAACGCGATACGGACTACAAACGAGCAATTTATTACCGTAGTAGGCTGCGGTGGCGATAGAGACAAAGACAAACGTCCGGTGATGGCTCGTATAGCTTGTGAGGCTAGCACGCGTGTTATTTTAACAAGTGATAATCCACGTACGGAGGACCCCAATGAAATCATTAAAGAAATGATGGTGGGAGTAGAACCCAAACATTTCAAAAAGGTATTGCAAATAAGCAATAGAGAAGAAGCTATAAAAACGGCGATAAGCTTGAGTAGCGATGGAGATGTAATACTAGTGGCAGGCAAGGGCCACGAGACCTATCAAGAAATCAATGGAGTACGTCAACCATTTGATGACAAAGAAATCATAATCAAGAACCTTAAACTAATCAAAGAGTAATGTTATATCACTTATTCGACTACCTACAAGACACATACAACCTACCAGGTGCAGGTGTGTTTCAGTATATCTCATTTAGAGCATCATTAGCGGTTATTGTATCGCTTATTATTTCCCTAGTTTTCGGAAAAACACTCATAGAAAAGTTGAGAAACTTGCAGGCTGCGGAGACTATTCGCACCCTTGGTCTTAGTGGAGAAGAAGCAAAAAGAGGTACACCTACTATGGGTGGCCTTATCATTATTGCAGCTATCCTTATTCCTACATTGCTTTTTGCAAAGCTAGACAACATTTATGTTCAGCTCATGATATTCAGTACAGTTTGGTTGGGTGTTATAGGGTTCATAGATGATTACATAAAAATTTATAAGAAAGATAAGGGAGGACTAGCCGGCAGATTTAAGGTGGTAGGTCAAGTAGGATTGGGTGTCATAGTTGCTCTTGTTCTTCATTTTAATGATGATGTTGTGGTGCGTGAGCAGTATAAAGTAGCGACAGTACAAGAAGCTCCAGAAGGAGTAGAGGTGAAAAACATCAATGGGCAGTTGATGTATTTCAAAGATGTAAAAAGTACTACAACTACACTTCCATTTATCAAAAAACATGAGATAGATTATTCAAAATTCTTGTTTTGGATGAGCGACGCTGCTGCAGAAAAATGGTCTTGGATTGTATTTATGCTAGTGGTAGTAGTGGTGGTAACTGCAGTATCCAACGGGGCCAACCTTACAGATGGGATAGATGGATTAGCTGCTGGCACGAGTGCTATCGTTAGTATTACACTAGCGGTACTAGCCTTCATTAGTGGTAACCTCATATTTTCAGATTACCTCAATATCATGTTCATACCAAATCAGGGTGAATTGGTGATTTATGCAGCTGCACTAGCAGGTGCATGTATTGGATTCTTGTGGTATAATAGCTTTCCTGCTCAGGTTTTTATGGGCGATACGGGCAGTTTAGCACTGGGTGGTGTTATAGCGGTATTTGCTCTTATGATACGCAAAGAGCTCGTGCTTCCTATTTTATGTGGAATCTTCCTAGTAGAAAATCTAAGTGTGATGATGCAAGTAAGTTACTTCAAGTACACCAAAAAGAAATACGGTGAAGGTCGTAGGATATTTAAAATGTCTCCACTTCATCATCATTACCAAAAACTGGGATATGCAGAGCCTAAAATAGTTGTACGCTTCTGGATTATCGGCATTATGCTAGCCATTTTTACCATTATTACTTTCAAGCTAAGATAATAAATTGAGCAAACTGATTTCCATATTAGGTGCCGGCGAAAGCGGTGTAGGTTCAGCCATACTAGCCCAAAAACAGGGGTATGATGTATGGGTAAGCGACTACGGTACAATCAAACCTCAGTATAAAGCTGAGTTAGATGAATATGGAATAGCGTACGAAGAAGGAGGGCACAATGAGGCCAAGATTCTTTCTTCTGTCAAAATAGTAAAAAGCCCTGGGATAGCAGATGCCGTTCCAATGGTGGTTAAAGCACTAGCAGAGGGAATACCTGTAATAGGAGAGATAGAATTTGCTGCAACATATACCCATGCTACGCTCATTGGTATCACAGGTACCAACGGTAAAACCACTACTACCTTACTCACCTATCACTTGCTAGAGAAGGCAGGGCTAGATGTAGCCATGGCAGGCAACGTAGGGGTCAGTTTTGCAAAGCAAGTAGCATTAGATGATAAGGACTTCTACGTATTAGAGATCAGTAGCTTTCAGCTAGATGGTATGCATACAGTAGCATTAGACTACGCTGTATTGCTCAACATTTCTCCAGACCACTTGGATAGGTACGATTCGTATCAAGCATACATTGAGTCTAAGTTTAGGATAAATAACAACCAATCGGCAGAGCAAAAATTCATCTACTGTGCCGACGACGAGAGTGTCGTAAACCAACTAAAGCATCACACTACAAACGCCCAACTCATACCGTTTACCTACGATGGTGGACCGATAGAGGAAGGTGCTTGGGTAGCAGATAATCAAATCAATATAAAATTAAACAAACCAAAAACAGAATTTCATATGCCAGTAAATCAATTAACTATCGCCGGAAAACACAATACGTATAATTCCATGGCTGCATCTATCATCGCTAATTCTTTGCTCATTCGTAAAGAAAACATTAGAGAAAGCCTTTCTGATTTCAAAAACGTAGAGCACAGACTTGAGTTTGTTGGAAAAGTAAAAGGAATCAGTTTTATAAACGATAGCAAGGCTACCAACGTAAATGCAACATGGTACGCACTAGAAAGTGCAGAAAGCCCAATCATTTGGATTGCAGGTGGTGTAGATAAAGGAAACGACTATGAGGCTCTAAGCCCATTGGTGAAAGCGAAGGTAAGAATGATCGTTTGTCTCGGGAAAAACAGTATGAAATTGCACCAAGCATTTCGCAAGGATGTAGACATGATGATAAATGCAGGATCTGCTCAAGAAGCTGTAGATATTGCCTACGGACTTGGCGAAAAAGGAGAGACTGTTCTTCTATCTCCAGCGTGTGCTTCGTTCGATTTATTTGAGAACTACCAAGACAGAGGTCATCAATTTAAAAGAGCTGTAAGATCACTATAATATACAGGTGAAAGAGTTTTTAGGGAAATACCTGAAAGGCGATCCATACATTTGGTTCGTAGTATTTGCACTATCAGTGTATGGCGTTTTAGCGGTATACAGTAGTACAGGTGCAATGGCATGGCAAGATAGGGGCGGTGATACGGAGTATTACCTTTTCAAGCATTCTGCATTGTTGATTTTTGGTTTGTTTACAATGTGGCTTACGCATATGGTCAATATTCAGTATTTCTCTCGTATAGCTCAAATTATGCTCATATTAGCGGTTCCATTGCTTATCTATACCTTGCTTTTTGGGGTAGAAATAAATGATGCCCGCCGTTGGGTTATGCTTCCCGGTATAGGCTTGACCGTACAAACGTCTGATTTTGCCAAGCTTGCCTTGGTAGCGTTTGTTGCTCGTTTTATGGCTAAAAGACAAGGGGAGGTACACGATTTCAAAAAAACATTATTACCCATTCTTGGGATTATTTTAGGCATTTGTCTGCTCATATTTCCTGAAGATTTTAGTACTTCAGCTGTATTGTTCCTTACCAGTATGCTTGTTCTATTCCTAGGTAGAATACCCCTAAAACAAGTAGGTCTGCTCGTCGGAATAGGTGTCTTGGTTCTAGGTAGTGCCTTTGCCTATGTCATGAATACAGACGTAGAGTTTGGTCGTATAGCGACCATGAAAAGTAGGATAGAGGCTTTTACAGATGGTAGCGATGACGGCGGTACATTCCAGAGTAGACATGCGAAAATTGCAGTTGCTCGTGGTGGGTTTGCGGGTACAGGACCTGGTCGTAGTCGTCAAAAGAACTTTTTGCCTTCACCATTTGCCGATTTTATTTATGCTATTATCATAGAAGAATATGGAAGTATATTTGGAGGACTAGCCTTGATTATTTTGTATATGCTACTGCTCTATCGATCATTTCGTATCGTACTGAAATCAGACAATTCATTGGCCGCACTTATGGCCATTGGACTTGCTTTTAGTTTGGTGGTGCAAGCCCTTATTAATATGGGAGTAGCTGTCAATATATTGCCCGTTACGGGACTAGCACTTCCCATTGTCAGTAGAGGTGGTACCTCTATTCTTTTTGTTAGTATTGCCTTAGGCATCATATTGAGTGCCAGTAGAACCATTTATCCAGAGAGAGAAAATGCCTAAAAAGTACCGCGTACTCATATCAGGAGGAGGCACAGGGGGTCATATATTTCCTGCCATTGCTATTGCCAATGAGATAAAAGCAAAGTATCCGGAGAGTGAAATTGAATTTGTAGGAGCCAAAGGTAAAATGGAGATGGAAAAAATTCCTGCTGCTGGTTACAAAATTCATGGTCTATGGATAAGCGGATTGCAACGTAGACTTACACCCAAAAATTTGAGTCTTCCTTTTAAGGTACTTTCAAGTCTTTGGAATTCGCGTACGATCATTAAAAAATTTAAGCCAGATTTTACCGTAGGTGTTGGTGGCTATGCTAGTGGTCCGCTCAACTATATGGCTAGTAAAATGGGAGTACCCGTTTATTTGCAAGAGCAAAACTCTTTTCCGGGTATTACCAATAAGTTACTCAAGGATGCTACTAAGAAAATCTGTGTAGCGTATGAAGGGATGGATCGCTTTTTTCCAAAAGAGAAAATAGTAATGACCGGAAACCCCATACGCCAAGATATACTAGCAAGCAAAGCTACACGCAAAGAAGGGTTGGAGTATTTCTCATTAAAAAACAACAAAAAGACGGTACTCATTGTTGGAGGAAGCTTAGGTGCTCGTACCGTGAATGAAGCGATAGAAGCCAATTTGGTTGCCATGGAGAAAGCTGGAATACAATTGCTATGGCAAACAGGTGAAAACTATAACAGTGGGTTTGGCACTTTTTCATGGGGTACTCGCACAGCGTTTGTCAAGCGTATGGACTTGGCCTACAAGGTAGCCGATGTGGTCATCAGTAGAGCAGGAGCAATGTCTGTTTCTGAACTATCTGCTTTGGGTAAAGCTACCATTTTTGTGCCTTCACCTTTTGTGAGCGAAGATCACCAAACCAAGAATGCCATGAGTTTGGTAAATAAGAATGCAGCACTGCTCTGTAAAGATGTGGAGGCGACTCAAAAACTAGGAGATATGGTGATATCCCTAGTGCAAAACGAAGAGCAAATCGGTACTCTACAATCGGAAATAATAAAACTGGGATTGCCACATGCAGCCGAAAGCATAGTCAGTGAGATAGTACAAGACCTTGGTAGATAAGAAGAACATATATTTCCTTGGAATAGGCGGCATAGGCATGAGTGCCTTGGCTCGCTATTTCCACGCACAAGGATATGTGGTGGCTGGGTATGACAAAACACCAAGTCCACTTACTGCGAAGTTACAAGAAGAAGGAATCTCGGTTTCTTTTGCTGACGAAGTAGCTGCTATAGACGCAATGTATCTAAACCATAAAACGGAAGCCATGGTGGTGTACACGCCCGCTATTTCAAAAGAGAATGTTCTCTTCAATTATTTTAAGGACGAAGGATATACGCTTGCTAAGCGAGCAGAAGTACTGGGTATAGTCACCAAACAGACTGTGAATCTAAGTGTGGCAGGTACGCATGGGAAGACAACTACGAGTAGCATCGTAGCTACCATTTTACAATATTCAGAAAAGCAGTTTTCTGCATTTTTGGGAGGGATTAGTACCAACCTTGGGAGCAACTACTTTTACCAAAAAGGAAACCATGAAGAGCACTTGAGTATCACAGAGGCAGATGAGTTTGATCGCTCGTTTCTGCACCTTAGCCCAGACTATGCCATCATCACCAGTACAGATGCAGACCATCTGGATATTTATGGTAAAAAAGAAGATTTAGAAAAGTCGTACACAGATTTTTCTGAACGCATTGCAGAGCCAAGCCACCGTTTTTATGCTAGCGAATACGCTCAACACATCACTGGCGTAAGCTATTCTGCCAGCAGTAGCCATGCAGATTATTACGCAGTAGTAGAAAGCAAGTCAGGAAAAGGAACAAACTTTAGCATAGCAAACAACAAAGGAAACGATACCATCGAAAACTTGTATCTGAATATTCCTGGAGAACACAACTTAGAAAATGCTGTAGGTGCAGCTCTAATGACCCTAAAAGCAGGAATTTCTCTGGAAGCTATACGCAATGGCTTAGCTAATTTCAATGGAATAAAACGCAGGTTTGAGTACGTAGTACAATCCGAGGCCGTGACGTATATAGATGACTATGCACACCACCCCAGTGAGTTACGAGCAATCATATCTTCGGTCAGAAATTTATACCCTACCAAAAAAATTACGGCGGTATTTCAACCGCATCTCTTTAGCCGTACACAGGATTTTATGGCAGATTTTGCTCACGAACTTTCGCAGGTAGATGAGTTGCTGCTCGTGCCAATATACCCCGCTCGAGAAGTACCAATAGACGGCGTTACTAGCGAAGCTATTTTGTCCCAAATGACGCTGAATAATGCCAAGTGTATACCCAAAGAAGACGTGCTTGTAGAACTAAAAAATACAAAAATAGAAGTGTTGCTAACACTAGGAGCGGGAGATATAGATAGACTTGTACAACCTATAAAAGAATACTACGGTGGCTAAGACAAAATCATACATACGCAAGTCCTTGTACTTACTTTCTCTCTTATTGTTGGTGGTTTTATTGGTGGTGCTCAAAAACAATCAGGCGGATCAGATTTGTACAAAGGTGAAAATAGATATAGATGCACCTATCGAAAAACAACTCGTAACCGAACGCTTGGTGAAGAATAAAATAAGCGAGTGGTATAGCGGCGGATTATCGGGTAGGTCTCAGCAAAATTTAAGCTTACCAGATATAGAAGATCGACTTGAAAGTATGCCAGCGGTACGCAACGCCGAGGTGAGTTTTGATCTACGCGGCGAGCTCACTTTGCAGATAGAGCAACGCATGCCGGTAGTGCGTATTATACGCAGTACGGGTGAGCAATACTACCTAGCAAAAGACTTTACAAAGATACCTGTGAGTGGTACAGATGTGGCACGTGTGCCCATCGCAAATGGCCGTTTAACAAACGCCATGATTAAGAAAGTGTACACACTATCCACCTATGTGCATGAAAACACATTTATGGAAGCCTTAACTGAACAGATATTTGTAAACAATAATGGTGATCTTGTTATCATCCCAAAAGTAAAAAACCAACGCATAATATTGGGCAATACGCAGAATATAGAGAAGAAGTTTTCGAAGCTGATTGACTTTTATACCGGAGGACTAAACCACATTGGTTGGGACAAGTACAAAACCATAAACCTAAAATATAAAGACCAACTCGTTTGTAATTAAAATGGCAGAATCACAAGAAAAAATCATTGTAGGACTAGATATAGGTACTACCAAAGTTTGCGTTATCGTAGGGCGTGCTAATGAGTATGGTAAAGTAGATATACTCGGTATGGGCAAGGTGGCTTCTCATGGCGGAGTGACACGTGGTGTGGTTTCTAATATTGATAAAACAGTAGCTGCTATACAAGAAGCCGTAAAAGAGGCGTCAGAAAAAAGCAATGTGGACATAAAACGCGTACAGGTTGGTATCGCAGGTGCTCACATCAATAGCTTGCAGCATCGTGGTATGATCATACGCAACGATGGTGAGGCAGAGATTAACCAAGAAGACTTGAAAAAGCTGGAGAACGATATGTTCAAGCTAGCCGTAAAACCAGGGGACAGAATCATACACGTATTGCCTCAGGACTATACCGTAGATGATGAGCCAGGCATAGTAGACCCAGCAGGTATGGCAGGAGTGAAGGTAGAAGGAAACTTTCATATCATTACAGGTCAAATCTCTGCGGCAAAAAACATTTATAAATGCGTAGAGAAATCAGGTCTTAAGGTTTCTGAGCTGGCCCTTGAGCCATTGGCTTCTTCAGAAGCAGTATTGAGCAAAGAGGAATTAGAAGCCGGTGTAGTGCTGGTAGACATAGGTGGTGGTACTACAGACGTAGCCATCTTTCACGATAATATTATTCGCCATACAGCAATTATTCCTTATGGTGGTAACATCATTACCGAGGATATCAAAGAAGGTTGTAATGTAATGAAGGCTCACGCTGAGTTGCTAAAGGTGAAATTTGGTAGTGCTCTAGCCAATGAGCTTAGCGAGAATGAGATAGTAAGTATTCCCGGTATTCGCGGCAGAGAGGCAAGAGAAATCTCTATCAAAAACTTAAGTAAAATCATCCAAGCTCGCATAGAAGAGATAATGGAACTCGTTTATTATGAAATAAAAGCGAGTGGCATGGAGAAAAAACTAGCAGGAGGTATTGTACTTACTGGCGGTGGTTCTCAGTTGAAGCATATTGCTCAGCTTGCAGAGTTTGTTACGGGACTAGATGCACGTATTGGGTATCCCAATGAGCATTTGGCCAAAGGAATGGTAGATGAGGTAAAAAGCCCAATCTACGCAACCAGTGTAGGTCTTGTTCTTAGAGGTTTGGCAGATGAGCGAAGCAGCGGAGGAGCGATCAACATTGGAGGTGAGCATATCACAGATGAAAAAAAGAAAACTGCTCTGTTTGACCGTATCAAAGATTGGTTGAAAGATGAAGTAGATGTAGCGGATTACAAATAAATTAAACACGTATGAGTTTCACAGTAGAATTACCAAAAGACAAATCTTCTATCATCAAAGTAATTGGTGTAGGAGGCGGAGGCGGAAATGCAGTCAACCATATGTACCGTGAAGGTATAGAAGGAGTAGACTTCTTTATTTGTAATACTGATGCACAGGCACTGGAAAACAGTCCTATCCCGAATAAAATACAAATAGGCAACGCACTCACCGAAGGTAGAGGTGCGGGGTCAAATCCAGAAGTAGGTCGAAAGGCTGCCGAAGAAAACATTAACGACATCATCGAATCATTGGGAGTGAATACCCAAATGGTTTTTGTAACTGCCGGAATGGGCGGTGGTACGGGTACTGGAGCAGCTCCTGTTATAGCCAAAGCCGCTAGAGACATGGGTATACTCACCGTTGGTATCGTTACTACTCCGTTCAACTTTGAAGGAGATCGTAGATGCGATGCAGCTTTTCATGGTATAGAAGAAATACGCGAAAGTGTAGATTCACTATTGGTCATATCCAATGATAGAATAAAAGAGATTTATGGCAATTTGCCTATCAGCAAGGCATTTGGTTATGCAGATAATGTGTTGACTACTGCTGCAAAGGGTATCGCAGAGATAATTACCATAGCGGGGAGCATCAATGTAGATTTTGAAGATGTAAAAACGGCCATGAGCGATAGTGGTGTATCTATACTGGGTATGGGGCTAAGCGAAGGCGATGATCGTGCTATGCGTGCGGTAAATCAAGCCCTCAACTCTCCATTGTTAGACGATAATAAGATACACGGTGCTAGCAATTTACTTGTCAATATATCGTACGGCGAGGAAGAAGCTACCATGGACGAGTATGCACAGATAAACGAGTTCTTGCAAAACGAGGCAGGTAGAGATGCTACCTTGAAATGTGGACTGTGCTACGATGATAAACTCGGTCGTGGTATTACCGTTACGGTAATAGCAACCGGATTTAATAGAGTAGAAAATAGATATAAACCGGAGATGGAGGCAAACGGAGAAGTAGAGTTTGACCTAGGAGCCATCAATGTGGGTGACGAGGAACTTTCTGTAGAAGAAAGAGATGCTCGCAAACAGACGACTATTTTCGACCAAATAGAAGAAGGAGGCCAAAATGAAGTAGTAGCGGCAAACCGCAAGGTAGAGGAGTTGAAACAACGCAACCGATACCTAAAAGAACTCAATGATACTACCAAGAAAGAAAACGGCATAGAAGAGCTCGAAAACGTACCTGCGTACAAGCGTAAGGGCGTAAACCTGAAAGATGTAACACACTCATCTGAAATGGAAATCAGCCGCACCAGTCTCATAGAAGAGGAAGAGCAAAAACCAGAATTGCGTACCAACAACTCTTTTCTGCACGATAACGTAGATTAAGATTTTTACTGTAGGTTCACGCTTCTAAAGCGTGAGCTCTAGCCAGTTACAACAAGGGTATTTTTGACGGGTGCTCCGTATTGACTAGAAAATTGATTGAAATCTTAATTATTGAGTGTTTCGAAAGACATAAAATAGATAACCTAATTAAGAAAACTGATGGTAATTTCTATTACTTAAGTGACCTTATAGCGGAATTCCTAAAAGAACCTGATTGGAATATTGGGCGAAATGCTAAACGCAGTTTGCCTAAAATCAAAAGCTTGGGTGACAAATCAGCTCATAATAGAAGATACATTGCCAGAAAAAATGATTTGGACAATCTTAAAGACGATATAAGAACAGTGATAGAAGAACTAATCCACCTTGTTGATTACGAAAATTGGAAAAAATAACTACTGCCAACAATGTGTATAGTGCATAGCACCCTAAGGGATGGTAAGACACCATACACGGAACGTAGCAATTTAAAAAAAAGCCTATCCTATCTTCCCTTTACCCAAAGTACCCGTACCGTGGGTACAAGAATTCTGTTCCGGTTATTTTACCCAGTCCTTCAGCATAGTGACGCATGGCCTCTACCAGTCCAGGTATCAATACATGGTTCTCGTTGCCGTCTATAGGGAATAGAGCCTTCCAGCCATTGAACGTACCTAGACTCAGGTCAAACTGCTCCAGTTGCTCGTACAAGCCTGTGATACGTCCGCAGTACGCCAGCAGACCACTCGTATTGTAGTGGTAGTTCTCTTCTATGTTACGAGCGTTCTTTAGCTTTAGCGTATTTATTGCCTTGCGAAAAGCAGGCTCATCGTGCAGTATACTTATTCTGTCGGTTAGTCCACCGGCAAAGGTTTTGGCTGTGTTGAGTACCGCGTCTGGACGTAGGTCTACAAATCCATTGTTGCACACCAACCAATTGATAAATTCTTCACGCTCCAGTCTGTGCTCCGCACAAATGACATCTATGGACTCTATGAGCGAGTAGTTGGCCGTAAGTACCAAGTCTAGCGGAGCAAAGTAAGGTCCGGCTAGTATCTCGTCTTTGCCTTCGGCATTTTTGTATATGATCGGCGTACCCAGTGAGGTAATAGCCCGTACGGTTTGGGATACCGCAGAGTGTAGTCCGTTGTAAAACGTTTTGATAAAGCCTTTGAGTTCTCCTTTGAATCCCGTGTAGGCTGCCATTTCTTCTACCGTATTTATGCTAAAGAGATCCGTAAAATTTTTGGCCAATGCAGGAATGTCTTTACCGTATTCTACTATGTTTTCGAGCAGTAGTTTGGGTGTATTGGTGTCTACAAAGTCTTTTACCTCTTGGGCTTTGTACTTGCTCGTGATGTTGAGACTTACAAATTGTGGATTCAAGTTTTTCAAAGTATGCATCAGTATCATAAGCCCGTGGGTGTGCAGCTCTGCTTGGTGCTTGCTGCTTCCTAGCTCTTGAAAAGCCTTGGTGGTGAATGCACTCGTTTGGTACTTGCGAAACTCCTTGCGGTTATTCAGCAGAGCAAAAACAAGGCTACTGTTGTCGGTTTGTGTATAGTAGCATATACCGTCCTTGTCAAACCACGGTTTCTGAGTGTCGTCTCCTAGTAGTGCATTACTTACCAGTACGTGAGCGAGTTCCTCTTGCGAGGCAATCTTCATATTCAGGTATAGAGCATATGCATTATCCAGTGAGAATAGTCCATTCTCTCCACTACGTAGTGCGTAGTTTACATTCAGGTTGGGAATGTTCTCCTTGTCATTGCCAAAATTGTTTTTCGCTTTCTCCGTAGGTTTACCTTTAGTATCTACCACTGGGTGGCTAGCGGCTACCGGTAGTGCAGGAAATATTTTGTTGAGCAATCGCTCGCCTTTTTTGTCTTGTGTTATTTTTAGATCAAAAGGAAGGGTGTCGTTTTCTGCAGCGTGTCTAAATTTTCTACTCACTCCACTGCTGAGTGGGAGCGTGCTACTTTGGTAGATGTAGTCTATACCTATTGCACTAGCGGTTACTAGGCTTTTCAGGTTAAAGTACGAATACTGTATGGTCAGTACGTTGGCGTAGTACTGCTTCTCTTTCAGCAGGTCTCCCAGCGATGAGTGAGCGTATCCCAGTTTTATAACCGGCTCCCCATTTATGATTTGATACATACCGCCTACAGAGGTAGTGTGTGCCATGAGTACTTCGTCTGCATGGTGCTTTTTGATATCGCCAAAGTCTTCGGCCAAACCTTTTAGTATCTCACTTTTGATGCTACGCTCTATGCTTTTTTCGGTATCGCCATCGCTTAGTCCATGCTCATCCAGCAATCGGTCTATGTTTTCGAAGTGATACGTAGCTACACTGGGTACAGGTATGCCACTAAAAACAGCACGTATTTTTTGGTCTTCGGCTACGCCAAGGTCCTTTTTTGTTTTTTGTATAAACGCCTCAAAAGGAGAAGTAGTCTTACTGGCTTCGCTTATGAGGTAGTCTATTTTGGCTTGCTTGCCGCTAATGTCTTTGAGTGCGGCGTGTAGATCTGCCTGAAACTTAGGCACGGCCATTAATGTTTTAAAATGAAGTTCTACAAAACCATCAAAAAACAGTACGGACTCGTCTCCATCTTCAGCCGTTTTCTCAAACTGCTGCTTGCCAAATATCTGAAATAATTTGCTGCAAAATTGATCTATCTGAGCCTTGCTTATTCCGGTAATGATGAGTTGTGGATAGGAGCTTGGGGCCTTTATGCTCGCATTTTTCATATACACAAAACTCTCCAGTACTTCTATTACTGCTTGGCCTCCTACAGCTCCAGTACCGCCAAAGAATACCATTTTAAATTCAAATGGATTGGCCGCCTTACCTGCGGCAAGCTCTTTTAGTTTTAAGAAGAAAGATTGATGTTTGTGTTGCCTAAAATCGTCTTTGCTGAGCATTACTTTTGATTTGTATTCTTAAGAAACGCAAAAATAACAAAATGCGGCTCTTTACAGCAGAACATGGGCATTCGAGAAGATTGGCGAGGTGAAAATACAATTTGATTTGCCCCGCTTATTTTTGGGAGTCTTATCGCTTCAAAGCATGGTGATATTAAGGTTTTGGTGAGAATGTAGCGTACCCCACTACGATGAAATAATGGTTATAATTTGACAATTAGTTCCATATTGGCACTCACAAAAGCTTTTAGCGGAATATACATTGCTTTTTTCTCTTCGGTAGTGTTTAAGCTCAAGATGTCTGGTGATAACAGAATGTTGGAGTGGCCTAAACCAAGAATTTCCTTCTCGGTTTTTATACCTAAACCGATGCACCATACGCAGGTATAGTTGTCCGTTTTATCAAGTATGCTCAAGTCGGTACTTAGGTGGTCTACAGCTTGTGGTATTTTGAGAGCAGCCAGTATTTTTTGAAATGCACTATCTGCTACCATATAGCTGTCTTTTAAGTTTTGGGAAGTTAAAATAACAAAAGGTTGAATGGTCTGGTATGGTGCCTTGGTCTCTTGTACGACTATGTCAGATGTTGTTTTATCGGAGTCTACCTGAGGTTCGCTTGCTTCTTTTGACTCGCTTTTTTCAGTTTCAGCAGTATCCAAGTGTGTTGTTACGGATTTTGTTTCGGTCTCTTTGGTAAGTTGGTCCTGAGGTAAAACGACCAAAGAATTAAAAAGCAGGGATATATCGTCGTCTGGCAAAAGATTCACCCTACAAAGCAACGAATATTTTTTGTAATACGATGGCCGTCGGTGGCTTAATAAAACAAAAGTATAGAGTGATCCATACGTCATATTGTGGTACGTATTTATTCTCGTAGAACCAAATGACACTTTTGGGCGTTACTTTTGCACCAATGCAAATAGTTCAAAATTCACAATCCAACGTACTCAATGTAGACTTCGATAACCTAGAATTCGGTAAAGTTTTTACCGATTATATGATGGTATCAGATTATAATGGCGAGGAGTGGAGTGATTTTGAAATCCAGCCTTTGCAGTCACTTTCTATGCATCCAGCAACTTCTGTATTGCACTATGGTCAGGCTATTTTTGAAGGATTAAAAGCATATAAGAGTGAGAACAATGCCGTAAACATCTTTCGCCTGGAAGACAACTTAAAACGTATGAACGCCAGTGCACATCGTATGATGATGCCGCAGTTGGATGAGAAAAAAACCAAAGAGGCTATCATGCAGTACGTGTCGGAACAGAAGGCTTGGATACCAAAACGTTCTCAAGGATCACTGTATGTGCGTCCATTTATGATCTCTACAGACCATACACTTAGGGCTGTAGCCAGTCAAACGTATCGTTTTATAGTAATAGCTTGTCCTGTAGGCTTCTATTACGATACTCCGCTAAGTATATACTTGGAAAAAGAGCATAGAAGAGCAGCCAAAGGTGGAGTAGGCTATGCTAAAGCAGCAGGCAACTACGCTGCATCTTTTTATCCTTCTGTAAAAGCCAAGAACCTAGGTTTTGATCAGGTGCTTTGGACAGACATTACCAATAATTTTGCACTTGAAGAGTTAGGTAGTGCCAATTTCTTTTATGTGAAGAATGGCAATATTCATACGCCAAAAATGCACGATAGTATCCTCAAAGGTATTACCCGAGATACAGTTATTAACCTAGCCAAGGATGCAGGAATAACCGTAACATCTGAATTAATTACAGCAGATTCTTTTGAGCAAGACTTAGCTGCAGGTGTAGTGGAATGTATGTTTGCTACCGGAACTGCTGCCGCAATTACGTATGTGAATGCGGTCACAATTGGAGACAATAAGTATGAGGTGAATTCGAACCAGTATGCTCCAGTTTTAAGACTAAAAGAGCAGCTAGATGCTGCAAAATTTTTAGACTCAGATAATCATCCCGAGTGGAATGTGATTGTCTAAATAAGTTATCAGATACCAGTAGCTTAATTTTTTTCATCCTCGTCACTGCCTGTCCTCGTGCAGTTTGCTGTAGGTACTCGGTGCTTACTATTTTGAATTTACAGCCCAACGTTTACGCATATGGTATCTTTTGCGTTTTACTTTTATCTTCGTCTACTAGTTATTAATATAAATTGAGGTTTCATACCTATGTCATACTGTTGTTGAGTAGCTTGGTGTTTAGTCAGGCAAAGGCACAGATGTATTCGCTTACGTCTGAAGACTTTTTTATTTACTTTGATTCGGATAGCTATGAGATCACTGCCAAGCAACAGAAACTGCTTACAGACAAGATACTATCCATAGGCGGTACCCATATCAAAGAAATCTATGTAGAGGGACACACGGATACATTTGCTACAGATGAGTACAACACTGTTCTTGCAATGAATAGAGCCCTAGCCGCTGTGAAGGCTCTGGAGCGAATAGGTGTGCCCCGGAGATTCATTAAGATGGAGAGTTTTGGTGAGTCAAAATGGGTAAGTGAGGTGCATCAGCAGAACAGGCGAGCTAAAGTCTTTTTTATCTATGAAACAGATTATAAATCGGAATTGAGCCCGCCCAAGTGGGTTATCATTAAAACGATAGACAAGAAAACCAAGAAACCCATCAAAGCTTCTATCGGTTTCGAATACGAAGGTCAGGATATGAAATTTAGTCTTATCGGTAGTAGTGGAGTCTCTTCTGCTTTCAGTTTGCTTTCAGAAAACGTGACCATTTCTGCATCTGCTAGCAACTACTTGACCGAGTACCTTACTATACCGAAAGAAGATATAAATAAACCGGTAGATACACTCGTATACATTCTAGAGCTTAACAAAGTAAAGATCGTAGGAAAGTTTACATTTCAAAACATCTATTTTTTTACAGATAGTGACGAGATACGCCCAGAAAGTCAATCGGAATTACACAAACTTTTGGCTATAATGCAACGTCAAAAAGATGCCTTTATAGAAATACAAGGGCACATGAATTTTCCAATAAACAGACCCATCAATAGTATGCAAAAGCGTTGGAATATGGAGCTGAGTTACATGCGAGCCAAAGCTATATACAACTACCTGATTACGAGTGGCATTAGCCAAGATAGACTTACTTACAAGGGAATGAGTAATTTTAGGATGAAGTATAAATTGCCCGCGAATAAGGCACAAGGAGATCAAAACAAACGCGTTGAGATCTATACGCTAAAGAAGATTTAATTACTCAAATCCCATCGAAAATTTAACCGTACACTGCGTGGCATTAGTGGGAAATGCGGTGCACTATAGTAGTCGTTATTCACCCATCCTTGTTGCACATGAAACATCTCAAATCCAAAAAAGAAGCTTTTTACCTTAGCCATAATGTATGGATTGATAGGAGCAGTCATTTCAAAACGTTGATTGGTATTATGCCATTGACGTGTGTATGGAGTATACATGGGGCTATTGAAACTACTATACCAAAAAGTGCGTGCACCTACTTGTATACCTAAGTTTTTCTTAAATAGTCTAAATCTAGCATAGACATTACCTGTGGCAGCTGCAGCAGGTCGTGGAAGCACCTGTTGATTGCTAGATTGCTGTAAGGTCACGGTTGTATTTCCTCCAAAATACTTGGATGCAAAGGCATAGTCTGCATGTATCTGAAACAGTGTTGTGAGTTTACTTGCTTGAGCTACATCACGTTTATTTGTAAAGTATACGAGGTTACCTATTGTTTCTAGGTTAGCTCTACCATTCAATTGGTGGTTTCCAATCTTTATTTGGGCTTCCCCGCCCAAACGGTTTACACTTATTTTTTTATACGAGTTGTTCCAGACGATAGCTGGACTATACATCCGCTGTTCTAAAAAATAGGGTTCTACCAGCTGGGAGAGTATGTGTGCTTTTAAGGCAAAACTCTTTATTAGAAAAGCAGCCTCTCCATCAATGGAATAGTCTCCAGCATTGTAGCCCAATACACCAAATTTTCCCTTCCCGTTTATGCTGAATCCTTTTATCTGCACTTTTGCCTTGGCTTGCAAATAGACGTTGTTTAGCACGTCTATTATACCATTTAGGTATACTTTGTTGTAGGAGTGTATCACACTTGTGCTCAGCGTCACAGGATTGAGTTTTACGGTATATCCAAGCTCATTACTCAACGTACGTAGATGTATAGAGTCGCGAAAATCCTGAAGGGAATAGCCATAGTTTAATGAGTCGGGATTGCCATCTTCAAACTCTACGCGTTCGCTAAGAAACTGGGTGGTAATAAAAAACTGGTTTTGGAATTGCCCTAAACTCATGTCAAGCGTACTATCGGTGCTCTTGCCTCCGGGTCTATAGTATTGCGTAAGTTTAAAATTATTCTGAGCATGCGTATTGAATGCATTTGTATATCGTGCGGGGATGTTATTTTCTTTTTGTCTGCCGCTCAATGCATTATAAACCGTATCATTTGATATGCCACCTGACTCTGCATTTTTACTTTTGTTCCATACATAAGAGGCTACCAGCTCATATTTTCTATTGGCAGTATAGTAGCTGGTGTAAAACTTAGAGTTAAACAGGTTTCCTATGCGTACGGTACTCAAGTTTTGCAAATTGGAGTAATACCGATTTTGATTCTTTATACGTCTATAGTCCAAACCAAAAGAGAGTCTCTTGCTTATTTGCTGTGCATGTGTTACTCCTACATTGATAAACTCTAATGGCCCTTGAGAATACGCTAAACGCGTGAATGGCCGTGGTGTTTGGTACACATGAATCGTGTTGTCGTAGAAGTAGGGGGCCATATGATTTGTCCCCAAACTAAGGTTTACCTCTCTAACCAAACTGCTGCTTAGTGGCAATATGGGTGTAGCTTCTTGTCCTTGGTCCAGCATAGGAAAACTACGGTCATAAGCCGGGTAGTAGTTGTAGAAGAGATTGAGTTGCGTATCGATTTCAGTGGTATCTAGCTCCAGTAATGTAATGTTTTCTGTTTGCAGGATACGCACCTCTACAGGCTTAAAAAGGTGTACGTCTGAGGTGTCAAGCAATTGTGCATTTACTATGCTTTGAGCCATCAATAAGATAGCCAATGCAAGAATGGCACGTATTGCTCTACCCCGTATCACTTATTGATAATTAAAAAAGTATACTTGGCTACTACCAAAGCCCAAGGAGTCTTCTGCTGCGATATTTATTTCGTACCGCATGGCCGAATCTTTGGGTATTGTGTATAGTTTATTATAGGAAAATATACTGTCGTCTATGGCTACAGTATCTCTAAATTCAGGCAAGTTAATGTCGCCAGGTATTATTCTAATATTGAACGACTTCAATTTGTAGTCATCTTTTAACTCATAGCTAAGTTGCACTACTGTATCTCCTGTAAATGTTGCGTTTTCTGCTGGAGAAATAATTGTAAGGGTTGGAGGTGTGCTATCTATGTAGCTATCGTAAAAGGGTAAGTTAAACTCATCTTTGCAGCCCCATAGGCCAACTGTAAGTATTATTAACACCACGTATTTTTTCATGCTGCAAATAACATA
>JAOKFZ010000023.1 GCA_028247315.1 Bacteroidia bacterium
GCACACATTTTGTACTCGGACAGGTCTACCTACAGCAACAGGAATACGAAAAAGCAAATGCCCAATTCCTCAGAGTATTGAGAATGAATGCCCCATACGAATACGTCTTTCAGGCTAACTTGGGTATGGCAAAATCGAGTGCTCAAAACGGAGGCCAAGGCATACAAAAAACCAAGAAGTATCTGAGAAGAATGCTCGATGACGATAAAAACATTGACTACTTTGACCAGATATACTATGAACTTGCTAAATTAGAATTTTCTACTGGCAATGAAGGTTCAGGGTTGGACTTCATGAGGAAGTCTGCCAAAAACGCATCCAACAACAACACGCAACGTACTATGACGTACCTCTTCTTGGCCGATTACTTTTTTGCCAATAGAGATTACTCCAAGGCACAGGCCTACTACGATAGTACTGTAGCTGTGATACCAGTAGATTTTGAGAATGCAGCTAAAATAAAAGCGAAACACAGTATACTATCTAAGCTAATAGAGAGCATAGAGACCATAAGCACACAAGACAGTCTATTGGCACTAAGCAACCTAGATATGGACGTGTTAGACAAACAGATAAGCAAGAGAATAGACGACGAGGAACAACGCAAAAGAGAGGAAGCGGAAGAAGCCAAAATAAAACAAGAACAAGATCTTGTAAACGCCAGAAACACTAAAGGTGGCGGAAGCTTAAATGCAAACCAAGCCGGAGGAACTTGGTACTTTTACAATGCATCTACGGTAGGTCGTGGTGTCAATGATTTCAAACGAACATGGGGTAACCGTGCATATGGCAACTTTTGGCGATTTGGCAATAAAAATTCTATGGAGAAAGAACTCACGGCCAAGGAATACGACACCGAAGACCAAGACAAAAGCGATCCAGATAATTACAACAGCAACCAAGATGAGGAGCAAACCGAAGCATTGAAAGATGTAGACGCTTCTAAAAGAAAGTACTACGCTGCCATACCTTTTAGTGCTACAGCTAAACTGGTTGCCAAACGTAAAATACAAGCAGCCTATCTGGCTATTGGTAAAATTTACTTTGACGATTTAAGAGAGTATGCCAAATCAGAAAAAGAACTCAGCACGCTCCTCTCTAAATATCCGATGACTATGCACAAACCAGAAGCTCTGTTCTACTTAAGTAAGGCAAATGCAGAAGTAGGAGACAATGCTGCCGCTGCCGGCTACGCTAAACAGATAGCAGATGAATATCCTGAGACGCTTTTTAACAGTGTGCTCAACAAAAAAGAGATACAAGAAGATAAAGGAGATAAAGAAGTGGTAGTACTCTACCAAAAAATGTACGATGCCTACAGTGGAAACCGCTTTGATGATCTCATAAAAATAAAGAAAGAAATAGACAGGACCTATGCCGGCAACAGCATACAAGCCAAAATAGACTACCTTTATGCACTTACACTCGGAAAACAGGGAGGAAAAGCACAATACATAGAAGAGTTGGAGATCATAAAAGAAGCATATCCCGGTACCGATGTAGGAGAGATGGCGGCATATACTCTCCGTTTGCTTACTGCCGAAGACGAGACGGTGACCTCATCTGATCGCTATAAATTCAGCAAGGAAAGTATTTTTTTTTATGTAATAACCGGTAAAACTTCGAGAGAACCCAACGTAGAAATACAACTAAACAACTATAACCAAAAGTTTTTTGGTGGTACACCGTTGCAAGTAAAAAGCCTCGTTTTTGCAGACAAACAGCTTTTCTACATTAAACAGTTTGAAGACCAGAATACTGCAAAAAAGTACCATGGCGACATTACATCCAGCTCTGGTTTTCTAGAGTCTGCTGGTTTGGAAAACAGCAAATTGTACTTTATATCGGAAGACAATTTTAAATCATTAGTAAAAAGTAAAGAAGAAGATGAATACCTTTCTTTCTTCAAAAAAAAATACGAATAAGCTATGAGTAAGGATAACGAAATTGTTAGTAAATCATCCATCTGGGTAAAACGCCTTTGGAAGCTATTTACACTTGCCTTTGTGATGGTAATCTTGTTTTTTGCGAGTGTGCGTTATGGACTATTTGGTGAATTGCCAGATACTGCAGAACTAGAAAACCCAAAAACAAAACTAGCCAGTGAGATATACGGAGGGGATGGCAATATCTTGGGCAAGATGTTTTATCAGGAAGACAGAACCAACAGCGAGTACGCTAACTTACCAGAGCACCTCAAAGTAGCTCTTGTAGCCACAGAAGACGAGCGTTTCTACGGTCATAGTGGTATAGATGGCAGAGCTGTACTACGTGCCATAACCAAACTAGGCCGCAATGGGGGTGGTAGTACCATCACCCAACAGTTAGCCAAAAACCTTTTTCACCGAGACGAGGTAAATCGCACTAACCGACTTATCCAAAAAATTAAAGAATGGTTTCTGGCCATACAAATAGAGAAAAGGTATGCCAAAGAAGAGATTATTGTCATGTACTTTAATACAGTGCCTTATGGCCGAAGTTTTGGTATAAAGTCTGCATCTAAACGTTTTTTTAATAAAAAAACCCAAGATCTAAACATAGAAGAGTCCGCTGTATTGGTAGGAATGCTGAGAGCCAACACCTACTACAATCCTATCCGAAACCCGAACAATGCTATACGCGTACGAAATGTAGTATTTGGGCAGCTCGAAAACTATAACTACATAACAACGGCAGAAAAAGACAGTCTAAAAAAACTACCGCTTATTACGGACGAACATTATACTGACCACAACTCTGGCATGGCCACCTACTTCAGATCTTACTTGGCTAAATGGATGAAGCAATGGACCAAAAAGTACGCGAAAGAAGCAGGCATAAAATACAACATATACGATGATGGACTAAGGATATATACTACCCTAGACACCAAACTTCAAGCGTACGCAGAAAGAGCAGTATACGCTCATATGGAAAAATTACAAGACCAGTTTTTTAACGAGACGAAACGCCGGAATAGAGACCCATGGTACAAAGACGGCAGCAATGGAGGGATAGTCTCTGATCCAGACTATCCCTTGCGTATGATGAAACGCACACAGCGTTATAGAACCTTAAAAAAACGTTATAAGAATGATCAGGACTCTATAAGCTTATACCTAAATAAGCCAATACCCATGAAACTCTTCTCGTGGCAAGGAGATATAGACACGTTACTCAGCCCTATGGACTCTTTGAAATATACCAAGCAAATATTGCATACGGGTTTCATGAGTTTCGAGCCGCAAACAGGCCACATTAAAGCTTGGGTAGGCGGCATAGATCACCGTCATTTTCAGTACGATCACGTCAATAAAAAGTCTTCTCGACAAGTAGGTTCTACTTTTAAGCCACTGGTATATGCGCGCGGTTTAGATGACGATAAACTACAGCCGTGCGAAAAAGAAAGTACAGGTCCTGTCATTGTAGAATATGGTGAAGGTAAGGAGTGGATGCCCAAAAATTCTGGAGATGTTCAAGAAGAAGTTACTTTTTATGAAGGACTACAAAAATCCATAAATACTATAACTGCTCGTGTAATGAAACGCCTTGGACCCAATAGTGCCGAGGTAGTGCGGCAAACAGCTGGCAATATGGGAATAGACGAGAGTAAATTCGAACCATATCCATCCATTTGTTTGGGTACTATGGATATATCGGTATTTGAGATGGTAGGAGCCTATGGTACTTTTGTAAATGAAGGAACATTTGTAGAGCCTATTTTCATTACCCGTATAGAAGATAAAAACGGAAATATTTTAGAAGAGTTCACTCCCAAAAGAAACGAGGCGATCCGCAAGCAATCCGCGTATATCATCTGCAAAATGCTGGAACGAGTAACCATGGGTGGCGGTACCGCTGCCAGACTACGTGGTAGTAGATTTTCAATACCTGCGGGAGCTACCATAGGTGGCAAAACAGGTACAACGCAGAACAACTCCGACGGATGGTTTATGGGTATAACGCCTAATCTAGTAAGTGGATGCTGGGTAGGTGCCGAAGAGCGTAATGTACACTTCCGTAATACGCGATATGGACAAGGGGCAAACATGGCCCTACCCATATTTGGTAAGTATATGGAGCAAGTATATGCCAATCAAGAAATGGACTATGGTCGCGGAATTTTCAAAAAACCCGATATAAAGATGACCATAGAGTTAGACTGCGACAATATACAGGCTGGCGATTCTACATATGTTCCTATGGATGATGTAGACGACGAGGAGTTATTCTAGCTCCCTCCATATTCCGTTTTTTTGACCTAAACATCTACGCGTGCTTACCACCCAAGTGCGGGCAGTCTACCAAATCTGCCAATGCCGTATACGCCACAGCATCCTTGGTGTACCCATAGATACTTTCTAGCGTACTCATTTGTGATTTGTCGTCGGTATTGCTCTCTACGTCATCTAGACGGTACTGGCACGGATGCTCATAGCCACTGGCATGCGTAAGCTCTAGTAATTCTTTTCGAAAGTATTTCACGTAGTTATAGAAGCGTTCTGACTTTAGAGTGGGGTCAACACCAGCTTGCAGCCATTTGCTCTGTGTAGCGATGCCCGCAGGACATGTATTGGTATGGCATAGTTGTGCTTGTATGCACCCTATACTCATCATGGCCTCACGAGCCACATTTATTACATCTGCACCCATGGCAAATGCCCGAGCAGCATTGAAACACATCTTATTTTATCTATTCATTTTTCTTTCAATTGCAGTTATTGGTCAAACTGAGTATTCGGATTCTGCTAATTGTTATGAAAAATTAAAGTCCGATATGATCCTTAGCGGGAATAAACTTTGGATTCTGTGCGGTAGTGTATGGAAAAATATAGAATTATTAAATTATGGTGGAGATAATAAAGATCTGAGGTTCCAGTTTTACGGCAAGCAGGTATTAAAAATCTGCACTTGCTAGAACCGTTATAGACGATTATGAAAGAATTTGATCAATTATATAAATCCTTAAACATAAGTAAAGACAGCCTAAAGAAGAAATTCATACTCTTGGTATCCTGCAAACGGTGCCTAAAGATTCCTTTATTGTTGAACAGGATAAATACATAAAATGGTTGGCTTTAGTCATCTCTGGAAAAGTTAGGGTGTGGTAAGAAAATGAAGATCGGCAAATTCTACTGTATTAAGTTAATCCTGTTCAAACGTGTGTACTATCCTTTTAGAAATATCGAAAGAAGACCACAGGGCATAGCAAAATCTTGGCTAAAAAAGCACAGTCCTTAAAGGATTGTGCTTTTTTAGCCATTAAGGCTGCACTACAATATACAAAACATAACACTGCCTTAACAAAGGGTAGACACCAATTTCGTACATTCGCCATCTCAAGAATGAAATACATACTACTCTTACTACTATCAGCTTGTAATATGCAAAAAGAAGCAGACAGTAATAACATCCAAAGTCTACAAAATCTATGGACGCTAAGTTCTATGGCAGATAAAGACCTGGATATAAACGGTTCTAACAAGCTCCCTACCTTAAAAATAGATGTAGCTGACATGCGAGTGTCTGGTAACGATGGCTGCAATAACATCATGGGAAGTATAGAGGCACTCACGGCCTCCGAATTTAAATTTGGGATGCTGGCAGGCACCAAAATGATGTGTCAAGACATGGAAGTACCCCGCAAACTTGGACAGCAGCTGCCTGAGGTACGCACCTACAAGCTCACAGCACTTAAATTGTACTTTTATGATGCAGATGGCAATGAACTATTGACCTACAAAAAGGTTGATCAATAAATGACCCGTAACAAAGAACTACTCAAGCTACGTCCGAATATAAAAACTATTCTACGTGATCTGAAAACTTCACCCATGGAGCAATTTCAGAATACTACTTTACGTCCTATACTCAAGTTTCAGCACGATATACTTCTAGCACTCTTTCACGCTTGTTTAGTCAAAAACAGGTCCGCATTTACCGTACTGAGGGCAGAAGAAAAAGAGGAAAAAATCAATCAACTGTTTCAGAAAGATTTGCGTTTTAAGAATCAGTCTCTAGGAGCTGTAGTGGGTATGCTAACAGCGGAGGAATACGCCATCTATGCAGAGGATACTTCTTCTTTGGATCGTAGGATAGTTTTTATGCTAAAGCAACGGATAATGAGTACCTATTAGGTTACTCATTCTTCTTCTTACGACTAGACAGCTACTCTACCTTTTGAATCTAAAAAGAGGTGTACATATAAAAACACTGTGTATATTCCGACGTATACGTAACAAAATAATAGATAACCAAAAGATAATGAGATATTTGAATCTCATTTCTAATGAAGTATAAGAAAGAAAACGACCTGTTCACCATTTTAAATGCCCTGAATAAATCGCAGAAGCTTCTGTTATCCAGAAAATGGTCCAAAGAGCCCTACAAGTCCTTTATTTATGTAAAAACATACCACGCGTTACTCAAGCAAAAAAAGTACGATGGCCAAGGACTAGTAGACGCTATACACGAATTAAAAACACATCAGTTGGCAAATGTTCAGAAGGAACTGTACAGCAAAATATTGGAATACCTGAGAGCACAGCAAAAACGTACGCCTTTTGAAGAATACAGGGTATTACTAAAAAACTACAGCATATTGAAGGGATTAAACCTTCCTGAACAAGCCAACAAGTGGAAAAAAAAAGCAATCCTATTTAAAGCCACAAACTCCATAATCAATGATGCCGTGCTTGTAGACGAGGAGACATACTACTACGAGACCATGTCTAAACCAGAACTGGTATCCGAATTTAAACTCTACAGCGATATGAGTCCTTTGACCAAGCAACTAATGGACGGCTACCTACAGTTTAGGCAGTTTTATCTACAGCATAGGTTTAGCAAAAACGAAGAAGAACACCACACGCTAGAAGTACAGCTTAAAAAAATCACTAATGGCATAGACTACAATGACCTATCTCTATTTAACAGGATAGTCTACAACCGTATGCTGTATCACTACAACTACACACAGCGTAATTTTGTATTGAGTTACAAATACTCATCTTCTCTTGTTACTATATATGAGGACTACGGACTTGCTAGTCACTACAAAGAAGTCTACCTCAAACTGCTTAACTATCAGTTGATGTGCCTATTCAGACTCAATGCTATCAACAGATACGCCCAACTTATTGATAAATTTAAACACCTGAAATTCCAGTCTAGCTTACCAGACATAAACCTACTCAAGGAAACGCATTTCAAGTATACCTTAACTCATACGCTCAACCTGTACATGATACAAGGAAATTTTCGGAGTGGCTTGCAACTGTTCACACCCCTAAATGATACTTTCGAAATGCTCGACAAGAAAAACAATGCAGGATATGTGAATAGCATTAATTACAAAATAGCCTGCTTGTATTTTGGTAATGAGCTCTACGAAAACTGCATCGTATACTTAGACAGAATCATATATAATATGGACATTACAGGCAGACCCGATTTGCAGATATTCTCACGCATTCTCAAGCTTACGTCATTGTTCGAATTGCAAGACACAGAATACATTTTCGAAAATATACGAAGTGTATACAGCTACCTCGCTCGCAATAAGCAGCTGGATAAGTTTCAAATAGAAATAATGCAGTTTCTAAGAGTCTGTGCCAAACTGCCTACCATAGAAATAAGACAAGAACTCGTAAATTTGCGAAAAGCAATGCTGGTAGTTGCTCAAAATAAGTTTGAGCAACGCCCATTCTTTTATTTTGACATCATCGGTTGGCTCGATAGTAAGCTGGATAAAAAATCACTCTCAGAAACCATTGAGAAGAGAGGACTGGGTCACCGCGTACTCTATTAAAAACGCATTTGTACGGGTATAAATTCATAACTTTGCACCCATGTCTACCGCACACAAAACCATTGCCGAGATACTTGCGAAACTGAACATTACCGAACGTAATGATATGCAGATGCAAGCTCAGGTAGCTTATGAAAAACCGAAGGATATTGTCATACTCTCTCCTACAGGTAGTGGAAAGACATTGGCGTTTTTGCTTCCTTTGGTAGCCTCACTAGACCCAGCTATCACAGAAGTACAAGCACTTATCATAGCTCCTACTCGTGAGCTAGCTATGCAAATAGAGCAAGTAGCCCGTTCAATGGGCTCTGGTTACAAGACAAATGTAGTATATGGGGGCCGTAGCGGCTCTCAAGACCGCAGAGATATCGAAACACGCCCTGCAATACTCGTAGGAACTCCAGGTCGTATTGCAGACCACTTGGAGCGAGGGGCCTTTGCTACCAAGCATATCAAAACACTCATTCTAGACGAATTTGACAAATCACTCGAAATAGGTTTTGAGGGGGAGATGATTTCCTTGATAGACAACCTATCTTCTGTAGAAAAGAAAATTTTAACATCGGCTACACAAGCTGTAGACATTCCTGTTTATGCTCAACTCAACGACCCTATCCGTATCGATTTTTTAGCTATACAATCCAGTAAGCTGAAAGAAGTACTCACCGTTGCTCCAAGAGAGGAGAAACTTCCGCATATGCTCAAATTGCTCCAGCACATTGGCAATGTGCCGGGTATTATCTTTTGCAATTTCAAGGATACTATAGCAGGTGTTTCTGCATTTTTGACTGAAGAAGGCGTTTCACATGGCGTATTTTATGGAGGACTAGAACAGCGTGATAGAGAGAGTGCATTAATCAAATTTAGAAACGGAACGCATCAAATACTACTGGCCACTGACCTAGCGGCTAGAGGTATCGATGTTCCAGAACTCGGGTTTATTTTGCACTACGAATTACCCTCTAGAGAAGAAGAATACATACACCGTAACGGTAGGACTGCCCGTATGAATGCCGAAGGGACTGCCTATATTCTAGCACAGAAAGGACAAGACGTACCAGAGTATATGCCAGAAATAGCAGAACTAAAACCTACGGCCAGAAAGCGTTTGCAAGCTTCTGAGTGGGCTACATTATTCATTTCTGGAGGCAAGAAAGATAAAGTATCTAAGGGTGACGTAGCTGGCTTACTCATGAAACAAGGCGGACTCGCTCCTTTCGAAGTAGGTATAATAGAATCAAAACTGGAATGCACCTTCGTAGCGGTAAAAAAAGAGAAGGTAAAAGAGGCCATAAACAAAACAAATAATACACGACTAAAGAAAAAAAAGGTACGCGTAACGCCTTACTAGTTGCTACATTCTCCTATTGCCAACCCACACAAATCTTCTATTGATAAAAGAAGCATCTGCAAATGTGGCATTGCCAGCTGGATTACCTCCTGTAACATGAAAATCTGAAAAGGCAGCATGTTGGTTTACAAACCCAGCACCTGTCAAATTGAAACTCACGGGGACAAAGGCTTCATTCATCTGCTCTTCTATAATCGCTTGTGTTCCTGCATCTGTACTATAGGCCAAGCACGTTATTGCTCCTTTTGATACGGCTAATGAACTAGCGATAGCCACAGATTGCAATGTGTTTTCTGTCTTTACTAAAAACACCAGCGGACCAAAAAATTCCTTTCGATAGAAAGTTTCACCTGCCTCGGTAGCGATAACAGTAGGACTCTGTATTCTGGCGTTTAGAGCCTCTGGATTTTCTACTTTTTGCGGAGCAAGAAGCACTTCTCCTTCTATTATTGCAATGCGACTTATGGTTGTATCATTTTGCACAGCACCTAGTGTACCTGCACCCATTTTAGGGTGGTTTATCACACGCTTCACCGCTTCTACTAGTTGGGCAGCTACTTCATCAAAGGATAATATTCCATCTTCCGTATTCACCTCACTAGGAATAAATATATTTTGCGGAGCAGTACACATTTGCCCGCTGTATAAACTTACTGAAAAGGCTATGTTTTGAGCTACTGCTTTCACATCCCTTACAGAATCTATAATTACGGAGTTAATTCCCGATTTTTCTGTAAATATGGTCTTATCCAAACTCTCTACATAATCACCAAAGGCATTGCCACCTGTATAGTCTACAAGTTTGATAGCTGGATGCTCTGCCAATTCCTGTGTGATTGGATTAGCAACTGTATCTGGTGCGAGTTGTACAATATTGGCATCATAGCCTTGCTCGGCAATAACCTTGCGAAGCTCTGTGACAAATAAGGCAATAGCCAAAACAGACTTTGGATGCGGTTTAATGATTGCCGTATTGCCACAGATAAGATTGGCATACACACCAGGTACTGTATTCCACGTAGGGAATGTAGAGCACCCAATGACCAAACCAATACCTTTAGCAATCGGTTTCCAGCTTTTTTGTACATCTAGCGAATAGTTGCCTATAGGTTTGCTAAACGCTAAATCCTTAGGGTAGCGAGTGAGTTCCTGCACGCCCATTGCGATAGCTTCTAAAGCTCTATCTGCTGCATGCGGACCACTTGCCTGAAAAGCCATCATAAAACTCTGCCCTGTGGTATGCATCGTAGCGTACGCTAATTCGAAAAAGCGTAATCGCACTCGTTCTAAACTCTCGATGAGAATACCTGCTCGTGTTTCTATGCTAGCACTCTTCCAGTCTTTGGCAGCAGCCGCACTATGCG
The DNA here is from genome assembly GCA_028247315.1 of Bacteroidia bacterium. Lineage (GTDB taxonomy): Bacteria > Bacteroidota > Bacteroidia > NS11-12g > UBA9320 > UBA9320. The sequence continues at coordinate 10,505 of JAOKFZ010000023.1, forward strand.
AAACATAGGTATCTACAGCCAGTGCTGGATACCTTACCCCTGTGCCATATTGCCAGAGGGGTGAGACTTCTTCGCCTACCCAAGTAGCTGCATCTTGATTTAGTTGCGTAAAATTTTCATTTAGTAATCTACCAAAAGCTTCTTTCCCTTTGGCATCTAACCCGGAGTCATACGCTTTAGGATGCTCAGGGTAAGGGGAGAAAAACTGACGAGTACTGAGAGCTTCTATGGCTTGACCAAGCAGCTCTTTGTGTTGTAAATAAAGTGCTGTGTGCGTCATGCTATTCTCTAGTTTATTTGTTTTTTATGTATTCTGTTGAAATAGATGATTCCGATGACACCAAGTAGCATCATGACCATAGAAATAATCTCTGCTTGAGTGAATGCTACTCCCTTAAACTGATCTGGATTAACACGGATACTTTCTATGGAGAAGCGTTCTATTCCTGCAAATATGAAATAGATAGCAAACAGCACACCCGGTGCAAATTTCTTGCGTATGGACCACAGAATAGCAAAAATAGTAAGTGCCATTGCAATCTCGTATACTGGAGTAGGCCATACCGGATCTTCTAATATGAGGCCGTGTACATTATTAGGATAGTCATACGCCCACGCCCAATCGGGCAGCCAGCTCAACCAATCTGGCTTGGAAGCAAGGTTTTTTATACCCCAGTCTCCATCTCCACTAAAATGGCAACCCATTCTACCGATACCGTAGGCTAACATCATAGATGGCCCACCTATATCGAGCATCGTTTTCCATTTTACACCATGTTTGTGCGAATACCAAAGCACGCCAATAGCACCGCAAAGTAGCCCTCCAAAATAGGTGAGACCGCTGAACGGATCCCTAAATAACACCATTGGGTCATCTACCAAATCACTAAAATGCTCCAAGTGATGAAACAACTTTGCACCAGCAAAACCGCTAATGGCAGCTACCATCGTTAGATTTCCCATCATCATATACGGATGAAAAGTCATTGTTTTTCCTGCTACATAAGGAGGCTCTTTTTTGAGTTGGAAATATTTTAAAGCGATAAAAACTACCGCTAGCAGAATACCCCAAAGCAAAGAACCCTCCGTAGAGAGTATGAATGCCTGCGGATTGCCAGATAGCTGACTGAAATTAAGGGCCAAATACACAATTTTGAAACCAAATATAAAACCTACCAAAGTACTAGAGATATACTCCCAAGCCAAGTTAGGTTTGTCTATTGATTTTTGGAAAGCACTTACTTTCCCTTCTTTCTCGTACCGTTTAAACTCTAGGGTCATGACCCAACTAGCAACTAAAAAAGCGAGGGCCACAAAAAAGCCAAACATCATTACGATCTTGAATGCGGGAATGCTGATACCAAAAATATCGAGAACGGCGTCGTATAAAGTAGGATACATATTATTGTCTTAGTGCGAATTAACATAGTAAAATTAAGAACACGAAGAAGAACTTACAATATAAGCCTGACGGCTAAATAGTTTCGAAGAAAGACCTATTCATCTTGTGGTATTTGCTCTGAGGCTTTAGGGTTAATGAAATAAATTGCGTTTTTTTGACAAAAAAAAAGTGCCAGCTCAAATATTTGACGAATTAAACAAACTAAATGGTGTCTTCAAACGAAACGCAGTTTGGTTTGTACCTGTTAGTATTGTTTGTTATGCTCTCCTTATTACTGGACTTTGGCTTCCGTTTCATTGGGGAAAATACGGATTTATGGATCACTCTTTAACGTATACTTCGTATGAGGCCATTCGTTTATTGATTTTCAAGTACGGTCAGTTTCCTTTATATCTTCAGAACTTAAATGGAGGGATTGACTTATGGGCAGACCCTCAGAGTATGACCTTAGGTGTTTTTAATATATTTCCATTACTATTTGGAGCCATTATTGGTCATAAGTTGTCCGTACTATGTGCCTATATGCTGGGTATGGCATTTACCTATAGACTATCTAAACAAATATTTCCAAACCAGCTAATAGCTTTGCTACTGGGACTTACTTACGGCAGTTTGGGATACTTCTCTCACCACATTATAGAAGCTGGACATTCCAATTTTATCTACTTTCATCTCTTACCTCTCCTGGGGCATACACTCTACAGTCAATTCACAAAAGAGGTATCATGGAAGACGAGTTTAGTCATTGTTTCAATCTACACTCAAATGATACTCGGAGGAGCTCTGCCTATGATTATGATAACACTATGTTGTTTGATCCCTATCTTGCTATCTACCACTTGGCCAAACTACAAGTTCACCTTATTTCAAGCTGGGCTTGGTATTGGCAGCATTGCTCTATTGGGGATCAAAATCTATCCTTTTCTTGATGTTTTTGGAGGCAGGCCAAGGGTCTTTCACGATACTGCAGGTATGAACCTACAAGAACTACTTTTAGCATTTGTAGATTCAAAACCCTACTCGGCTAGTCAGAGTATCACCTATCACGGATGGTGGGAACATGGCATCGGTATTGGGCTTATCGTTCCACTCATAGCAATGTATTTCTTGCCCAAATTTAAAAACTGGAAGTTAATTTTTTTTACACTTGCAATCATAACCTGGCTTGGGATGGGCAACTCACCCAACTATGCCAACCCTTGGTACATTGCCAATACTTATCTTCCTATTTTTGAAAACTTTCGAGCACCCTATCGATTCTTAATAGGAACAGCCTTGGCACTTATATTCATTATCCCTTTTGGATTAAAGAAAGCAAAAACAGGAGTAAAGTACATCGCTGTTATCTTACTTATTTCACTAGGCTACAACACAGCCAATGTGCTTGCAATAAGTAAAAGCTTTACTACCTCACAAAATACCGCTGATATAGAGCAATCTTACGTAGAGAGCAATTTAGCTAAGCAATCAAGTCTTATTTCGATAAACACTGAGATCGAACCGTATCAATATCTTCTTCTGCGAGAGGATAAGCACTTGGTCAACACGCATTACCCTTTACTTGACCAAATTACACACAAAGAGAACTCCCCGCTCGTTTCGGGTGCCGTTATAGTTGAAAACTCTCAAAGCATAGTAAAACTAAAAGCAAATCGACCACGTATTCAAACGGCTCTAAATTACAGCCCTTACTGGACCTGCAGTGCAGGAGAGATCTCTGAGGAGAATGGTAAATTAGCAATACAGACAACCATAGGAACACTGGTTACTTTAGAGTACAAGCCCCGGTACTGGAAAAAAGGAAGTATTGTTAGCATAGTCGGATTGATCTTGCTTCTAGGCCTAATCACATGGGGATACAAAAGCAAATTTACTGAAGATGTTCTTTCAGACTAGCTTTCGCTAGACCACTTTCATTGATAGCATTAAAACACAGACGCTCTACTTGGTTTACACGAGTAGCGTCGTAGGGTGCTTCAAAACGGATATAATTTTCTGAAAAACCCTGCATATTCTCACCTTGTTTTTCTTCTTCCCACAGTACGTCCATTTTCTTACCCACCTGACTCTCGTAGAAAAAGCGTTTCTTCTTAGCACTCAGTATTCTTAGGCGTTTTGCTCTATCTGTCTTTTCTGCCTTGGTCACTTTACCTACCATTTTTTTGGCAGTGGTATTATTCCTTTCAGAATAAGGAAACACGTGCAAGTAGCTAATATCCAACTCACTTAGAAACTGGTAGGTAGTCAAAAAGTGTTCTTCTGATTCTCCAGGAAAACCTACGATTACATCTACTCCTATGCAGCAATCGGGCATCTGCTTCTTGATACGAGCTATGCGGTCTGCATACAACTCACTCAAATATTTCCTACGCATTTTAGTCAGTATCTCGTCATCTCCACTTTGCAGCGGTATATGAAAATGAGGAACAAACTTATCACTCGCTGCTACGAAATCTATAACTTCATTGCTAAGCAAGTTAGGTTCTATACTGCTAATACGGTAGCGGTCTATCCCTTCTACCTTATCCAGCTCTACGACTAGATCATAAAAAGTCTCTGCGTAGTCTTGGTCTGCACCAAAATCACCAATATTCACTCCGGTGATCACCACTTCTTTGATATCTGTAGCGGCAACTTCCTTGGCTTTGATAACCGTTTCTGCCACTGTAGCATTTCTACTTTTGCCTCTGGCTAAGGGTATGGTACAAAACGAACAAAAATAATCGCAACCATCTTGTACTTTAAGAAAACTACGAGTTCTGTCTCCATAGCTGAATGCAGGAATAAAATCCTGTGTTTCCTTAATGTTTTTATTGAAAACAATGGCTTCCTCTTCCTTTTTCAACGAATGAAGATGCTCAATCATATTGAATTTTTCTGCGGCTCCAAGGACCATATCAACGCCCGGAATCTCAGAGATTTCTTTAGGCTTGAGCTGAGCATAACAGCCTATCACCACTACATAGGCTTCAGGATTTTGCTTGAGTACACTCTTCACCGTTGTGCGGCATTTCTTATCCGCATTATCCGTTACCGAGCAGGTATTGATGATGTAGATATCTGCTTCATCCGAAAAATCTACACGAGAGAATCCATTGTCTTCTAACTGGCGAACGATGGTACTACTTTCTGAAAAATTGAGCTTACAGCCCAAAGTATGTATGGCTACACGAGACATGAGTGCAAATTTAAGTTTAAGTCTACGATAAAAAGGAGTTTCCGCATAATTTCAAAATCAGTTCTGGTCTATGCCCATGATACTGTGCTTACAATCTGCTATAAAATTAGTAAGAAACAGCTTACCTTCGTTAACTCAAAAATGACCACAAACGATATACTCCGCAGAACGCGATACGCATTCGACTTTAAGAATCAAGAAATGCTAGACATGTTTGCATCTGGCGGCATAGAGCTAAAACTTTTTGATGTAAAAGCACTCCTTTTTAGAGACGAGGACGACGAATTCAGAGAAGCCACCCATAGAGAGCTTGCAGGATTCTTGAACGGATTTATCAACTTAAAAAGAGGTAAACGTGAAGGTCCGCAAGCTGAGCCGGAGGATGTCTTAACCAATAATATCGTTTTGAGAAAATTTAAGATTGCAATGAACTGGAAAGACGATGACATTCTGGAAACACTCATGCTCGGAGATATGCGGTTTGGGAAACACGAGTTGAGTGCTCTCTTTAGAAAATCTACGCATGATCATTATCGACTTTGCAAAGATCAACTCATCCGAAAATTTCTAATTGGGATGCACATCAGACACAGACCAAAATAGAAAAAAACTGCATATAATTCCAAACATTAAAGTTCGTTTAGCTGTATATACACCGATGCATAACACCGCAGAGCGTACCATACATAAAATATATCCCGCAGATAAAGTAAACATGGGCGGTCATTTGCTTGACCAACCGCTGCCTAATAACGAAGTCCAAAGCTTGGATCCGTTTCTGCTTATACACCATTGGAATCAGGTGCTTCCAGGTGGACAGCGACAGCAAGAAGCAGGTGTAGGACCACATCCGCACAGGGGATTTAGTCCCGTTACGTTTATTTTCAAAGGAGCAGTAGAACACAGAGATTCTCTGGGTAAGCATGCTACAGTAAACGCAGGCGGTACACAATGGATGTTTGCAGGCCGAGGAATAACACACAGCGAGCGTTTCCCCAGTGAGCTTACTGAAAATGGAGGCGAGTTAGAATTTATCCAGTTTTGGGTAAACTCACCTGCGGCCAATAAGATGGACCAACCCTACTACCAGCCCATACAACTCGCAGACACTCCACTCGTAGAAGAAGATAAATCCCAACTATGGGTCGTGAGCGGCAGTTATGACGGGATAAAAGGGGCGGCACCTACCAACAGCCCGCAGCTACTACTAAGAGGCGAATTACAAAAAGATGGCATACTGAAAATACCTGTAAACTCTACCTTCAATGCATTGGTATACGTGCTTGAAGGAGCATTGAAATCTGGTGAGCAAACCATATTAACAAAGGATATGGCCGTATTTCAAAATGATGGGGATACGATAAAAATTAAGGCCATGGCAAACACACGATATATTGTTTTGGCAGGCGAGCCAATCAATGAGCCGGTAGCTCAGTACGGACCTTTTGTAATGAACACAGAAACACAGCTTATGGAGGCGGTTAGAGACGCTCAGATGGGTAAAATGGGTGTTCTGATAGAGACCTTTGACTAAGGATGACTACACCGCATGGAGCTTCTGCGGTTTAATCATCAATTCTCTTAGCAGAAATTTTCTTTCTTTGCAAACTACGTATGCAGTCACACCTACCAGCATCACTCTCCAAAATTCTTAAAACCTATCTATTAGGTCTAGGCATTTTTACTATTTTTCGTATCATTTTACTTGGTAGTCAATGGCATCAACTTGGAGAAAATTATGAAATAGCGACTATCCTAAGAGCCATAGTAATGGGTGTTCGATTCGATACCGTTATCCTGTGTTATATACTTTCCTTGCCCTTTTTACTGTTGAGTATAGGTCTCTTCATACCTAAAGCCAGCATCAGATTGGAAGGTCCTGTACGTTTTCTTGTCATACTGCTATGTAGTATTGCCTTCGTTATTTCTGCGGCAGATATCCCCTATTTCAACCATTTCTTTTCCCGATTGTCCATCACTGCTTTAGAGTGGATGGATAGCCCCATGTTTGTATTGGGAATGATAACTCAAGAACCTAAGTATTGGGCAATACTGTTGCCCGCAATCCTACTTATCTATAGTTTCATACACACAGTACGAAGCATTTTTAGAGCTCCAAATCGCCCTACACGGCTTATTGCCAATATCGCATTTACGCTCATTGGTGCTCTCCTACTGGTAGCCGGTATGCGTGGCAGATTGGCACACAAGTCTCCTATACGCGTAGGAACAGCCTATTTTAGCCAAAGTGCCTTTTTAAATCAGCTTGGTCTAAACCCAAATTTTACGTTTCTGAAAAGTTACCTATTGAGCAAAAAAAAAGAAAATCAAGAAATTCATTTTATGAGCGATTCATTGGCTCTGTCTATGACACAAAATTTCTTAGCGATAGAAAACAAAGACGCTATGTCTATATCTAGGACACAGGGCATATCTCAGACACAACATAACCTAAAAAACGTAGTAGTCATACTCATGGAGAGCATGAGTGCTAGCAAAATGACACGGCACGGAAACCCCAATAACCTGACCCCTTTTTTAGATAGTCTATCCTATAAATCTGCCTATTACCCAAACGCGTATTCTGCTGGTATACATACATTTAACGGCATATTTAGCAGCCTCTTTTCTCTACCGGCTATATACCGAAAGCACCCTATGAAAGGAGCGGTCATAGCTGAATATGATGGTCTTTTTGAAAACACAAAGAAACAAGGACACCAGACCATCTATTTCTGTACGCACGACGGCCAGTTTGATAACGTTGAAGGATTTCTTACCGCCAATAAATGTGACGAAATAATAGCCGCAGATGACTACCCTAGTGAGGAAATAAAAAGTACACTTGGTGTACCCGATGACTACATGTTTCGTGCGGCCGTGCCCAAACTCAACCAAATAGCCTCTTCCAACAAACCCTTTACGGCAGTTATTATGACGGCTAGCGATCACGGCCCCTATTATATCCCGCCCTATTTCAATGCCAAAAACAAGGATAAAAAACAACAAATCGTAGAGTATGCAGACTGGAGCTTGCGTGCCTTTTTTGAGCAATCAAAAGAGCAACCGTGGTACGATAGCACTCTTTTTGTATTGATAGCAGACCACGGTGCGGTCATGCGTCCAGTATATGAAATGCCGCTTAGTTTCAATCATGTACCGCTACTGTTTTTTGCTCCCAATGGTGAGATACCCACTCAAGTAAATCCAGAAGTCACTGGTCAATTGGATGTATTGCCGACAATTATGGACTACTTAAACCTTCCGTTTGAAAATAACACCTTAGGTATCAACCTAAACGACACCGTGAATAGACCCTATATGTACTTCAACGGAGATGACAAATATGGTGTTCTGGATCACAACTGGTTTCTCATACAAAAAGAAGATGGTACATCAGGACTATATCGGTATCAGAAAGAAGATGTGACAAATTATTCTTCTGCCGAGAAAGACAAGGTAGATAGTATGCGTATGTATGCTGAATCTCAATTGCAGACCTACCAATATATTCTCAAGTAAAACAGACACTAATCTGTACAATATAGAGACACAGAGTCATTGCTTACTTGCAGCTGCATGAACAGGTAGTTTATCCGAGCCGCAATACCCTAGCCCTTCTTTAAGGTAAAACCAAACGTACTTCCTATACCAACTGTGCTTCGCACATTGATCGTCTGTTTATGAGCTTCTATGATGTGTTTTACAATCGCTAGTCCAAGGCCACTGCCTCCTTGGTCTCGGCTTCTTCCTTTGTCTGTACGGTAAAATCGCTCAAACAGGCGGGGCAAGTGTTCTTCTGGTATCCCTTCACCATTATCTGCTATTTCGGTAAGGATACTCTTATCCATATCATAAAATCCAATGAGAACCGTTCCCTCGTTCTTACCATATTTTATCGCATTGACGATAAGGTTGACCAGCACTTGCCTCACCTTAGCTTTGTCTCCTTCTACTAAGACTGCCTTGGCATTTTGCTTTTTGAAACCAACAACAACCTTTTTTTTCTTTGCTTGGTTTTCTACCATTTCCATCACTTCCTCTGCCAGCTTCACCAGGTCAAACAGCTCGATGTCGAGTGGTGGTTTATCTCCCTCCAGTCTACTTATGCTGGTAAGTTCCTCTACTAGCTCTATAAGTCTGTCTGTGCTATTACTCGCTTTGGTTAAGAAGAGGCGGTTTACTTTTTTATCTTCCAAAGCTCCATCGAGTAGGGTGTGTATATAACCTTGTATGCTTTGTATCGGCGTTTTTAGTTCGTGGCTTACATTGCCCAGAAACTCGTGCCTGTAGTTTTCTTGTTCCTTGAGTTGATCTATCTCATTGCGGTTCTCGAGCATCCAATCGAGCACTTCATTGCTTACTGTTTCTATGGGGTCATTGTCATATTTATCCAAGGCACGTAGCTCATTAGCATCGTGCGTCTTAAATCGGTATATACTCTTATATATGAGTTTAATCTTGTTGTAAATAAACTCCTGCAAGAGGTAGTTGAACACCAAAAAGCAAACGCACAGCACTGCTACAAAATTGACCACAGAAACTAGCACATCTCTACTGGCTATAGCAATAATAGCCGTAGATATGGCCGCCGCTAGCAAACCCGCAATAAATGCTATGAAACGTGGATTGGTATTCTTTTTCACTCTGCAAATTTATAGCCTACTCCTTTGATAGTCTTGATGCGATGATCTCCTATCTTTTCCCGAATCTTACGGATGTGTACGTCAATCGTTCTATCGACTACATCTACATCATAACCCCATACTTTGTTCAGTATTTTTTCCCGTGTGTATACTTGACCTGGCTTACTAGCGAGTAAGTAGAGAAGCTCAAACTCCTTCTTAGGGAGGACTAATTTTTTTCCGCGTAAGCTCACGTCAAACGTATCTCGATTGATTGTGATATCTCCAACAGACAAGGTGTCTACGGGTATGTTTTCCTTTTTTCGCTTGAGCAATGCTTTTACGCGGCTGGTCAATACCCGAGGCTTTATAGGCTTCTTGATGTAGTCATCTGCTCCTACATCAAATCCCGCTAGCTCAGAATACTCTTCGCCACGTGCTGTTAAAAAAGCAATGTACACATCTTTCAAATCGGGATCTTGGCGTATCTGACGGCATGTCTCTATGCCATCCATTATGGGCATCATTATATCCAATAGTATCAGGTCGGGTTGCTTGTCTTTCGCCTTGGCTACTGCTTCTCTCCCATTATTGGCAGTGTAGCATTTGTACCCTTCTTTTTCGAGATTGTACTTTACCAGTTCTAAGATGTCTTGCTCGTCATCTACTATAAGTATCTTTTTTGCCATATCTATGCGTACAATAGTCTCTCCATAAAACCACTATAACATTACCCCAAAGTTAAGAGAATATTATTTCTGGAGGATAGCATTGTCTGTGCTTGTTTGTTTTGGCCTGCGGTATGTGGTATAGATGTAGGAATAACTCATATTGCTCCATGCCTTTTCTTCATACATTGTATCGCTTACATTGGTCATCGTACACACCTTCACCAAACTATCTATACCGTCAGGCAAACTCTGTCCCTGTGGATTTTCGGCGAGTTTATGAAATCGTAAGGTGTACATACTATCATTTTGCCACGCGATCTTAAACGCTGTCAGCATACGATTTGCTCGAATGTATTCTTCTTGCAAGGTGTCAGTTCTTTTGACCAAAAACACACCAAAGGGGTTCACTTTATAGTAGGATTGACCTGTTCGCCATGAGGCGTACAATGCCGTTTCTTGATTAGCCATTGCGGCCTCTTCCGAGGATTTGTCAGATGTGCAAGCTACCAGTGCCACAAGCACAAACAGCAGTATCATCTTGTACATGTTTAGTCGAGCAATTGTTTCAACAGTCCTTCTAGCTCATGACTTCGAAAGCCTGATTTATAGATTCGGCCTTCTTTGTCTAACAGAAATGTAGCTGGGATACTACGTACTCCATACAATTGTGCTGCACTGGATTTCCATCCTCCTAAATCACTTACGTGTTTCCATGTTAGACCATCTTTGGCGATGGCTGCATTCCATTTCGAGGCACTGTTGTCAAGAGATACTCCGTATATCTCGAATCCTTTGTCTTTGTATTTTTCGTAAATTGCTTTTACTGCTGGATTCTCTCTGCGACATGGTCCACACCAACTTGCCCAAAAATCGATAAGGACCACTTTGCCTCTAAGCGATGACAAAGCAAGCATCTCACCTTCTGGTGTTTTTAGGTTAATATCTGGAGCCAATGCTCCTGCAGTATTTGATCCAAGTTGCTTAGCTAATGCTTGTAAGTTTTTGGTATAACTGGATGCCGGCAGGGTCTTTCCCATTTTTTCACTGGCGAGTAAAATAAGCTTTGGCTCTGGCTTGTTAAAAAGATACTTCACCGCAAAATATGTAGCAGGTGTTGCCTTCTCATTTCGAATAAAGTCTTCAATGTTTTGCGAACGTTTTTTTGTTAACGCTTCATAGCGTTGGTTAACGCTCTTACGCAATTCAGGCGTTACCGTAGTAGGGTCCATGCCTTGTACTTCTGCATTGAACTCTGCCATGGTGACCTCAAACTGTGTATACGCATTATACAACTTCAACATCTCTTTATTGTACATACCACCTTCCATAGTGACCTCGTAAGACTTGGTTTTGGTTATACTCATTTTTACGTTTGCACCAGTCTCGAGTACAAGTGGTATTCCTGGAGGCTGCGGACTGCCAAAGGTGATATAGTACAATGAACTCTCTTCTGCAGCTTCTCCAGCAAACTTCAAGGCTCCTTTTTTTACGTATGCACTATCTTTTATGTCTAGCTTAGTGTCTGTAATTCTGCTCAATATCACCAGGGATTTATCTGGCAGATTGGTAGTTATGTTTAAGGTGAAACCTTTACCCAGTGCTGCATTATCCCTTGCATTCACACAAGCGGTTGCAGATAGTATTATCGTTAATGATAGTAGTAGACTTTTAATATTCATTTCTGTCATTCTTTATTCTGTAGGGTATAGTACAATGACTATACCGTAGTTATTAATTATTTAACGCTTTGGCAAGCAGCTGGTTTGTTTTCTTTGGGTCTGCCTTGCCTCCACTCTTCTTTTTCACTTGGCCTATGAACAGACCGATTAAGTTTGTCTTTCCTGACTTGTAGGCTTTCACCTTATCTGGAAACTCCGCTAAAACCTCATCTATCCATGTTTGCAGTGCATCGTCATCATCCATTAGTGCTAGGTTGTGCTCTTGTATTAGCTCCATCACTTTATGGCTTGGGTTTTCTAACAACAGCGGAAAAACCGTTTGCTCTGCAACACTAAAGTTGATCGTACCCTGGTCTATAGACGCTATAATGTCTCCAATAGTTGCAGGACTCAATGGGAAGTTTTCTATGTGTGTAGCATGGCTATTTACCCAGCTTTTTACAGCACCCATCACCCAGTTGGCTGCAGCTTTATAATTCGTTGTTTCCTCACATACCGCAATGAAGTAGTCTGCCACCTCTTTGCTCTCTGTTAGTATACCTGCATCGTAGTCATTTAACTTGAGCTCACCTGTAAACTTCTGAAAAAGCTCTTTGGGCAAATCAGGCATTCGCTCTCGCATCTCTGCTATCCACTCCTGTGTAACCACGAGTGGCGGCAAGTCTGGTTCTGGAAAGAAACGGTAGTCGTTTGCATCTTCCTTACTACGCATGCTAAACGTAGTGCCTTTCATAGCATCAAAACTGCGTGTTTCAGAAAATATCTCTTCTGCATTATCCGCCATCTTACACTGACGCTCAAATTCGTGCTCTATCGCTTTTTTCACGTTAGACATAGAGTTCATGTTCTTCACTTCTACTTTCACCCCAAACGCCTCTCTTCCGAGGGGTCTTATAGATACATTGGCATCACACCTAAGGCTACCTTCTTCCATATTGCCATCGCATACCCCGAGATATCGCACGAGTTTTCTTACCTCAGACAGAAAAGCATATGCCTCATCTCCGCTTCTGAAATCGGGCTCCGTTACGATCTCTACTAACGGAGTTCCTGCACGGTTGTAATCCATTAAGGTATTCACAATATCCAAATCGTGAAGGCCCTTACCGGTATCCTCCTCCATATGGATTCTCGTAAGATTTATATCTTTTGTTTTGCCGTCGGGTAAGGTGATTTCTACCTTACCGTTGATGCAAATAGGCGTATCCATCTGCGTAACTTGGTATCCTTTGGGCAAATCGGCATAGAAGTAATTTTTTCTATCGTAGGTGTTGTACTCTCTGATATCACAACCGCAAGCTAAACCTAGCATTATCGCCATATTAACTGCTTCTTTATTGTGCACGGGCAACGTACCGGGATGACCCAAACTAATGGGACTTACCAGGGTATTGGGTGCTGCACCAAAGGCTACTTCGTCTGCACAAAATGCCTTAGACTTGGTATTGAGTTGAGCGTGTATTTCTAGTCCAATGACTACTTCGTATTTGTCGTTTTTTAACATTGCTATGCGTTTACAAATGTAGTGGCTAATTCTTTCACTTTTGGCAATCCGCTAGAGTCTGCCCCACCAGCTTGAGCAAAGAATGGTTGACCTCCGCCACCGCCTTTCACTTCTCTAGCCCACTCACGTATGAGTTGACCTGCATTCCAGCCTTTGTCTTTTATCAGATTATCACTAATCATAATACTGATACTGGGCTTGCCATCTATATCTGCTAATAAAACACAAAACAGACTTTCAATCTCTTCTTTAAATTGGAAACACAAATCTTTGGCTTGTGCCGCATTGTTCACAGCTATGATATCTACAATAGCTGTAACTCCGTTTATCTCTTTTGCTTCGGCTTTCAGGTTCTCTTTGAGAGATCCCAACTGCTCATTTTCAAAGGCTGCTAGTTTCTCTTTTACCGCTGTATTTTCTTTTTGCAAGGATTGCAATGCTTTGACAAGGTCTTGCGGATTGCCCAGCTCAGTGCCAAGCTCTTCCAATAGATTCATCTTGTCTTTGATGTGAGCATCTACTTTACTGCCGGTAATGGCTTCTATCCTGCGAACACCAGCAGCCACTGCACCTTCATGTACTATCTTGATACTACCAATGTGTGCTGTATTACGCACATGTGTGCCACCGCAAAGCTCTACCGAATAGTCTTTGTCAAAGGTTATTACACGCACAGTATCTCCATATTTCTCGCCAAAAAGAGCCATTGCTCCTTTGCTTACAGCCTCATCAAAGGGTACGTTGCGTGCTTCTTCTAGTGCTACTGCTTCACGTATTTTGGCGTTTACTTTATTTTCTATTTGCTCTATTTCTACTTTCTCTACTTTCTGAAAGTGAGAAAAATCAAAACGCAAATGCTTCTCATTTACTAGAGAGCCTTTCTGAGCTACATGGTCTCCGAGGACCTCTCTGAGTGCCGCTTGCAGTAGGTGTGTAGCACTGTGATTGAGCGTAGTAGCTGTTCTTTTTTCCGCATTTACTTTGGCCACAAAAGTTTGATTCAAATTACGGGGCAACTTATCTGCTACATGCACAATGAGTTGATTTTCTTTCAGTGTATCATTGATGCCAATTTTCTCTTCATCGTCATTGCCAATAAGCACACCTTTATCTCCTACTTGCCCACCGCTTTCGGCATAAAAGGGTGTGAGGTTAAACACTAGGTTATATTGCTTTTTGCCTTTGGTTTCTACTTCTCTGTATCGGGTGATTTTCACCGTTGTTTCGGTGTAATCGTATCCTACAAATTCTTCTTTCTCGTCTTCGGTTACTATAATCCAATCGCCAGATTCTTTTTTGGCATCTGCTCTACTGCGGTCTTTTTGCTGCTGCAAAGCCGCTTTGAAACCGTCTAGATCTACTTCTATCCCTTTTTCTTTGGCTAGAAGTTGGGTTAGATCTATTGGAAAGCCGAAGGTGTCGTATAACTCAAACGCATCTTTACCACTTACATCTTTACTCCCCTTACTCGAAAATTCGTCAAAAAGCTTTAAGCCCTTATTCAGCGTATTTAAAAACGATTTCTCTTCCTGCTCTACTACCTTTTTTACAAAAGGACCTTGTTCTTCTAGCCCTAGGAATACCGCTTTAAATGTAGACACAAAACCGGGCACTAAATCGGTAAGGAATGGTTTCTCTAAACCCAAGAAGCTGTACCCATAGCGTACGGCTCTTCGTAGAATCCTACGGATGACATATCCAGCACCGCCATTATCAGGCAATTGCCCGTCAGCTATGGCAAAACAAACGGCTCTGAGGTGGTCGGCTATAACCCGGAAAGCAATATCGGTTTGCTCATCTGTTCCGTATTCCCTTCCACTTATTTTTTCCAATTCATGGATACTGTCCATAAACAAATCTGAGTCATAATTGGACTGCATGCTGTGCACCGCACGTACCAATCGCTCAAAACCCATTCCTGTATCTACATGCTGATTGGGTAAAGGGTGAAGACTGCCATCTGCCTTACGATTGTACTGCATAAATACGAGGTTCCATATTTCTATGACCTGCTCGTGGTCTGCATTTACAAGACTAGCTCCATCTACCTTAGCTCGCTCCTCATCCCTACGCAAATCTACGTGTATCTCTGAGCAAGGACCACACGGTCCTACCTCGCCCATTTCCCAAAAATTATCTTTCTTATTTCCGAGAATAATCTTGCTCGAGGGTACGTGTTTTAGCCACAGGTTTTTGGCTTCCGTATCTAGACCTAAACCATCACTTTTATCGCCTTCGAAAACCGAAACGTAAAGCCTGTCTTTGTCTAACTTGTATACTTCTGTGAGTAGCTCCCACGCCCAGTTGATAGCATCTTCTTTGAAATAATCACCAAAAGACCAGTTGCCTAGCATCTCAAACATAGTGTGGTGATACGTATCTACTCCTACCTCTTCCAGGTCATTGTGCTTTCCGCTTACTCTCAGGCACTTTTGAGTGTCTACCACTCGGGTGGCTTTGGACTCTTTATTCCCCAAGAAAATGTCTTTGAATTGATTCATCCCTGCATTGGTAAACATAAGCGTAGGGTCATCTTTCACTACAATAGGTGCAGATGCTACAATTTTATGGCCCCTTTTTTCGAAAAAATCGAGAAATTGTTGTCTTATTTCGGCTACAGTCATGGAATTCGTCTAATAGTGTTTTTAATCTCCTGCGAAATAAATTATATTTGCGGCAATTACTACGACAAAAGTACAATGACTAAAGCGAAATTTAGGTTTAATCCCGAAACTCTTGAATATGAAAGAGTTTCTTCAAACTATTGGGGAATAGCCGCTAAAGTATTTGGTTTTTTGTCTCTTGCTGTGGTGATAGGTGCAGTAAGTGTGTTAGTGGCTTTAGACGGCAACAGCACGGATGAATTACAATATGAACTCTCTCAACAAGAGATACAGGTAAAATTATTAAAAGACAAGTCGCTTGCCATGCAAGAAAGACTTGACGATCTTGCCAAAATGGATGACGACGTATACCGTGAGATTTTTGGTGCTGACCCTATAAGCGATGACATACGCAAGGCAGGAACTGGTGGGGTAGACAAATACACAGCACTAGAGCAACTGAGCCGCGGCGAAAATCTAGCAGAACTGCATACTAAACTGGATAATATGAGTGCACAATACAAAGTGCAAGAAGACTCGTACAACAAACTCATAAAAATGGCTAAGAATAAAAGTGCAATGCTTGCTTCTATTCCTGCTATACAACCCATACCCAATAAAAACTTAAGAAGAATAGCTTCTGGTTTTGGTTACCGAGTAGATCCCATATACAAAACACGCAA
>JAOKFZ010000024.1 GCA_028247315.1 Bacteroidia bacterium
ATCTCTCCAAGCGTTTTAGCTTCAAAAGTAGTGCCATTTATACTGACTTTACCCATTGGTCTAAGAGCAGTGTGTGCTTTGCCGATACTACCAATTGCAATGTTCTCACTAGTCTTCTCTTGTTGTATGGGCACTCTAGCATCTATCACATCATTGAGCACTAATCGTTGAAACGCCCTAGAATTAATAAAGTGTGTGCCAAAAAAATAGAATACTGCTCCGAGACCAAGCATAGCGAAGAGAACACTCGCCATTGCATTATTCCAATCTGTAGTAGAAACTCCGTCAAAGTTAAAATTTATATTGCGTATCATGCTGAGTACTAAACTACCCAATACCAATAAAATGCCACCGATTCCGGCTATACCAAAGCCTGGTATTACGAAGACTTCTAGAGCTATGAGTATGACTCCTATGATAAACAACAAGATCTCCCAGTTTTCAGCTAAGCCATCTATGTAAAGTGGAGCAAAGTATGCAAATGCTGCAAGAATAGAAGCGATGATGGGGAAGCCTACTCCAGGTGTTTGTAGTTCAAAATAGATACCTCCTATCACAAGTAAAATGAGTACTGAACGCAATGCGGGATTAGCAAAAAATGCTACGAGTTTATCAACTGTAGAAGGTTTTACGATGATTATTTTTGGATTCTTAATATTATTGATTTTTAGAATTTCACTAATTGAGCTCACTTTCCCTTCGCAGTATCCCCATTTTATAGCTTCTTCGGTAGTTAACGTAATTACTTTATCGGCATCATCTAATCCTTCTACTACAATGCGTTCATCTACCATTCCTTCTGCTATATCTGGATTTCTATAGTACGTATACGTAGTGTCGCCATTATTTATTGTGGTATCCCTACCGTGACTCTCTGCGGTACTTCTCATTTGTTTTCGCATGTAGCTCTGGTACTTGTCAGGAGCCTTAGCTCCATCTTCGTTTACTACAGTAGTAGCACCTATACTGGCACCTTTTGTCATATAGATTTTGTCACAGGCTATGGAAATAAGAGAGCCTGCACTAGCGGCATTATTATCTATAAATACGTAAGTAGGAATCGCAGTATTTAAAATTTTAGTGCGAATACTATCTGCATCAGTAACATAACCTCCGTAGGTGTTCATGTGTATAATGATAAGATCAGCCTGTATAGTTTCTGCTTCAATGATAGCACGTTGAGTTATACGTTTAGCCTCTGATGCTATTTCTTTCTTTAAGTCAAATACCACTACCTTAGGCTGAGTCTTTTCTTGTGCCACAGCCACTAGGGTAATCAGCAGCAGAGCAATTTGGATTAGTATTTGTTTCATATTAACCACAATACTACAACATGAAGTAATAAAGTGAATAACTATCTGTCAAATGATAATATATACACAATAAATTTGCACGAGAGATGAAACAAGGAATAATATTGCTTTTCGCTGTATGCATGTCAATGACTGCTATGGCTCACAAAACAGACTCTGTAGGTACCAAAATGAAAAATGGTAAAATGTACATTCTGCACAAAGTTGAAAAGGGTGATGGCTTGTACAACATTAGCAAGCGATACAATGTAAGTCTAAAAGAAATTATTGTTGAAAATCCAGGTTCTGATGAGGTGATTAAGTTAGGTCAAATCATACTGATACCAAGTAATATGGAGCCTGTTATGGAAGAAAAGGTTGTCAAAGATTTTTTTGATGGTAGTTCATTGCCAAAAGGAGATACGGATAAGTCAGAACATTTAGGTACAATGGAGGTGAGTACATTTGCCAAGTATCATAAGGTGGCTTTAGGAGAAACACTATACGCGATTAGTAAGAAGTATAACACCAGTGTGGAGATGATAAAAACACTGAATGTACTTAAAAACAATGAAGTGACTGAGGGTCAGAGACTGCTTGTGCAAGATGGTTCTGCAAAAACAGAAACGGTTGATAAGAGTTTAGAAGTCGAAACTGATTATACCAAAATGAAGGAAGAAATGGCAGTTCAGAAATATGAAAACTTAGGCTATGATACTCCTGTAATATCGAAAGAACCAGAAACGATAAATGGTTACACTGTTAGGGTTGAGAAATTGGTAGAGTACAACATAGAAAAAGTAGAAGAGGAGGGTACAACAGGTGTTGGTACGGCATTGGTGCCTAGCGACAAAAATTTTGCGGTACATTTTAGTGCACCAATAGGTACGGTTATTATGGTGACTAATCCTGAAAATAAAAATACTGTATTTGTAAAAGTGACGGGCAATTTTGAAATTAAAAAGGGAAGTTCTGAAATAATTAAATTATCTGAAAGTTCTGCAAGACAGATAGAAATAACGGATAAATCTAGGGTGTTATTAAGTTATGCTAGGTAAGAAATGGTTCGCCGTTTCTTCTAATAACTACTTGCTCATAGCAGTCATTGGATTCATTGCCTTATGGTTTTCTCCGTTTATCGTAAGTGTAGCTACAGTACTATGTGGCTTACTCTTTTTACTTAATATCCGTTCGTTTCAATTTAAAGCTTCAAAAATTCGTTTGTTGGTTGTTAGTCTTGTATTGCTAGCTATTGTAGTGCTGTTTGATGCTGCATATAGCAGTTTTGCGGGTCTGTCGGGTGATAAAGTAGGACTTATATTAGGGTTCTTATTCTCGTTGTTTTCAGGTCTACTTTTCTTAGACACCAGTAAAGTGAGGCTTGTTAAATTTGCCTTGATACTTTGCTCAGCTGTAGTTGTTGTCAATCTAATAGCACTTACAAATTACTTTTTGAACAAGGCAGAAATTGACGCCTTGCTCTTGCAAAGTAAGAGTATCCCAATACCCAATATGCATCACATTCACTTTGGTATCATTAATGCTATGTGTGTCATACTTCTGCTGGGTGTTAATCTAGACTCTTCAGCTAGGTATTCTAGCCAAAAAAAGTTAGCTATTGTATTTGGCGTTTTTATATTTATCAGTGCTCATGTGCTTAGCTCTCGTACGGGTTTGTTATCCTTGTATGTTGCCATGTTATTAGGTGCTACATACTACGCTTCATATTCTAAAAATTATGTTAAAGTAGGACTTATTCTAATGGGGTTAGCCCTATTTTCTGTAGGGTCATATTCATGGAGCAATTCACTCAGGAATAAGATAGCCAATAGCCTAGAAGATATCAATAGCTGGGGCCTGAGTGAGGAAATAAACCATAAGAGTATGGCTATGCGTATAGAAGCATACAAGGCAAGTGCTACGGTTCTATGGTCTCATCCTTTGGGAGTTGGAGCAATTAAACTAGATGACCAAATGGAAGAAGGCTATACGGCAATAAGTTCACCACTGTGGCAGGAGAATAGGATCGGTCCGCACAATCAGCTTTTAGAGTACGGAGTAAAATATGGATGGATTGGTGTAGGTGTTGTTCTCCTTTTTTTTGTTAGTCTTTTCTCTATGGGCAGTCGAGGTTCTTATATCTATTTTACTTTCATGGTACTTCTTATTGTGTCGTTGCAGTTTGAGTCTCTGCTCGAAAGACAGACAAGTCTTTACTTTTTAGCCTTGTTTCTGCCATTATTCATTCATCTTTTTACCCGTAAGGAGAGGGACGAGTAATTTAACTACTTCTAAAAACGTTTTGTTGGTAGTACATTTGAAAAATCATGAAGAAATTCCTATTTTTAACCGTCTTCGTTATATCTGGCTTTACTTCTTATACTCAAGTTGTATATGGAGAGCTGACGGATAAAGATAAGACTGCCGACCGTCAGCCACTAGCCTCAAATGTGACTAAGTTTACAGATTACAAAAGTAGGCTGCTTATAGGTGTAGGGAGTACACTATACTTTGACTTTATTACTAGTCCACTGTCGTATACGACCATTGAGTTTAAAGACCCCCCAATTCGTCCTGGAGGTCCCAATGTTATACGTCTAGAACCAGCAGCTGTACAAACCAGTTATAACTCGTTTTATTCGCTGAGTTTTGAACCGAGATATAATATTTTTGAGCCAGCAGATAATTTTGCATTTGCTGCTCTTTCACCAATAACCTTAGGTTTTGGGCAATCTCGTCCAGCAGATGAATCGGTGAAGGGTGCATTTGGATTTGGTCACGTACAGTTAGACTTTTTAGCATCTATCTATTACGGTTACAACGCAACGATTAGATCTGAAGAAAGCTTTGGTGTTCATTTTGGAATTGGTTATGAGTTGAATAAAATTGGCCTTCTTAATTTAAACCCAGAACTTAATCAAGAAAACGTGAATAAAGCGTGGATTATGCCTGTAACTCGAGTAGGCGTTCAATTCTATAGAGTCGCACCCGTAGAAGTGTATATTAAGTATGGATTTGGGCCAAGAGAAAATCAATTGATTGACGGTAACGGAAACGACCTAAATGAGGGAAAGATAGTACGGAGAGCATCTTCGTTAAAATTGGCTATAGTTTATGTAATTAATTAATCGAAAAGTGCCAAGTAATACAATGATAAATCGAGACATTAGTTGGCTCTCTTTTAACGAAAGAGTACTACAAGAAGCTCAAGATAAAACAGTTCCGCTAATAGAGCGAATGCGTTTTCTAGGGATTTACTCCAATAATTTGGATGAGTTTTTTAGGGTGCGTGTTGCTACTTCAATACGGCTAATAAAAGCACTAGGCGGTAAAGACGATGATCTTGTAAATGCTACCACTCAAGTCCTCTCAGAAGTGCAAGCAAAAGTACTTGAACTTCAAAGTAGTTTTTACACTACATATCAAGGGATCTTTGATGAGTTAAAAGAACACCGAATTTTTATTAAGAATGAAAAGGAACTCAATGAAAACGAACAAATTTATGTTCGTAGTTACTTTCTTCGTGAAGTAGAATCTCTAATAACTCCTATCATTCTTAGTAATATCAAAAAATTTCCGTACCTCAAGGACAAATCAGTATATCTCTATATATCTGCTCAGAAAAAGAATAAAAAAAAATTACAGGCACTCATAGAGTTGCCTACCGATTATCTCTCCCGATTTGTTGTTCTCCCAAGCGATAATGGTTCGCGTGATATTATATATCTAGATGATGTTATTCGCTATAACATGCCCTATATACTCGGCATTTTCGAACCACAGAATATAGAATCCTATATTATTAAGTTGACACGAGATGCCGAGCTGGATTTGGATGATGACTTTAGTGAGAGCTACTACGAAAGACTCAATAAAAGCTTAAGTAATCGCAAAAAAGGAAAAGTGGTACGCTTAGTTTATGACAAACAAATGCCCCAAGAGCATTTAGATTACATACTCAATAACATCAAAATAAGTACGCAAAATCACCTTATACCTGGAGGAAAATACCATAATTTTAGAGATTTTATGGGTTTCCCAAGCTTAGGAAAAGGTGACCTCTGCTTTAATGAATTGGAGCATGTAGGACACAGAGACATAGAAGAAGGCAAATCGCTGCTAAAGCAAGTAGTGGAAGAAGACAAGCTATTGCAGTTCCCCTATCATTCATTTGACTATGTGATAAACCTTATTCGCGAAGCAGCCATAGATCCTAAGGTTACGACAATTAAGATTTCACTATACCGTGTTGCTGCAAAGAGTAAAATAATAAAATCTCTTAAAAATGCCGCTCGAAATGGAAAGCAGGTTTATGTGGTAATAGAATTGCGAGCCCGTTTTGATGAAGAGGCAAACTTAGAATGGAGCAAGCAGCTGCAAGAAGAAAACATACACATTGAGTTTGGGTTAAAAGGACTGAAGGTGCATAGTAAACTGTTACTAATTCAGCGTATTAGTAAAGGAGAGTCTCGAAATATAGCCTTCATTAGTACAGGTAATTTCCATGAAAAATCTGCTCAACTCTATGGGGACACAGCTCTACTCACAGCAGATAGCCGAATTTCAGATGAAGTAGATTTAGTATTTCAGATTTTTAATAAACCTTACCTTCCGTATCGTTTTAATCACTTATTAGTTGCTCCAATAAATCTTAGGATCAGTTTATATTCGCTTATTGAGGAACAAGTAGTCGTTGCTCAAAATGGGGGAGAAGGTCTTATATTCATAAAGGTAAATAATCTGGTAGATGAAGGCATAATTCTAAAATTGCAGGAAGCAGGAAGCAAAGGTGTGAAAATACGACTGTTAGTAAGAGGTGTGTGTAGTTTGGTGCCCACCTCAGATATAGAAGTGCGTAGTATCGTAGGCCGGTATTTAGAACATTCGCGTATTTTTTGGTTTGGTAGAGCTATAGAACCCACGATATACCTTGGTTCTGCTGATCTAATGACCCGAAATTTGGATGTACGCATAGAGGCACTAACTCCATTGTATCAAAACAAAATAAAACAAGAAGTGATGGACTACTTAGAGTTGCAATGGTCTGACAACCAAAATTCTAGAATAATAGATGGGACGTTAAGTAACAAGATGTATACCAATAACGGAGAGGTTTGTAACTCGCAAATAGATCTGTATAATCAGTTGAGTTAGTAAAATACTAGAAAGAAGGAGCTAGGTTTGTTCCATCAAAATTTTCCTTGACCTGTATGCCTATCAAATCCAATACGGTAGGTACTATATCTACGGTATATGCCTTTTTCTCGATTATTTGTCCTTCTTGTTTGGGAAGTTTTACTATTAAAGGCACGTGTGTATCGTAGGCATGTGGCGTACCATGAGTAGTACCATTTCTTCGCATGTCAATTAAGTAATTTTCTGTGGGTACTAGTTTAATATAGTAACCGAATTCGTCCCTATGGCTATTGCGTATCTGAGTAATAAAGGGCTTAATGCATGTGGTGTCATTTATGTCCAATAGGCTATATGCACCTGCTATATAGTCTAGTTTTTCAAGCTCATTTGTCAAGGTATTAATTACAATATTCAGGTCGGTGTTACCTTTTTCGAAAATGGTCATATTGGGTTCTACGCCACCATAGTTTGCTTTTAGTATTATATCATCTGTAAGGGAGAAGGCATCTTGAAGCTTCGTATTAATTTCAGCCATATCTGCGTCAAACTGGTCGCCCAGTATTCGTTTAGCATCTATGCCTTGTCCTGCTAGATATTCGGGCATAGCAGCTACTCCGTGGTCTGCGGTAAGTACAAGTATGTAGTTATCTTTACCTACGTCATGGTTCAGTTTTTCTATGAACTCTGCTAGGTAAAAATCCATCTTATTGTAGTAGTCCAATACCTCATAACTATTAGGGCCAAAGTGGTGTCCAATAACATCGGCTGCAGATAGACCGATACTCAGTACATCAATATGATCATCCGTTCCAAGATTTTGATTTATAATGAGTTGTTGTGCAAATTCCAGTACAAACGCGTCACCATAAGGTGAATTCCACATAAATGCTCCAGCCTTACTATCCGTTACACGCATAGTATCAAAACTGGCAAGCGTGTGTGGAAACCAAGGATTGAAATTGCCTCTTTCTCTTTCGAAACTATCTGAGCTTATCGAAGCTATTGTGCTAAATGACTGATCCAATACCCATCCTCTAGAAATATCGGCCTGCATTACGTCATTAGCTGTGTACATCTTTGCCCAGTTGGGATAGGTTTCCTCGTAGTAATCTGTACTTACCATCTGTGTACTAGCGGCATCAAACCAAAAGGCTCTATTTGCGGTTTTACCTCCCATAAGTATGGAAGCTCTATCTTTTAGTGCCACACTATATGACTTAGACTCATTATCTGATTCTTTAATATAGTCTCCTAAAGCATTTTTGAGTAGTGGTTTAGCACTTACTCTGTTCAAATTACACTCTTCTATTCCTACGAAACGTACTGTTGTATCTTCTATGCTATAGTGTTTATATCCCAAAGTCCTGTTGTAGACTGTATTATCTGTGATACCATTGTGACTTGGAAAAAAGCCTGTTGCTAATGTAGCATGACCCGCGGCAGTAGTAGTGGTGGCGTGATTATGGTGTGCGTTGGTATATACTATAGCTGAGTCTAAAAGGTATTTGAAACCAGCTTCCAGTTGTGGATTAAAACGACTGAGGTATTCACTCTTCATTTGATCTATACTAATGACAACGACAAGTTTTACTTTTTCATGCTTTTCAAGTGGTTTACACATGATAAATAGCAGCACACTTAAAAGGATTGAGTACTTTTTCACAATGCAAATTAACAACTCATTTGTTGCTATAGTGTAAAATACGCTGACAATCTCTCGCTGCTCAATTGTTACTTGCTTATACTGAAATACTTAACCATATTTGCGAATGCAAAAGTACTGCCTGTTTATTATTTGTGTATTTGTCTCTTTAACATCTGTAGCTCAGATAGTTGCAGTCGGTAAGGTGGTGGATCAACAAGAAAACGCTGTTCACAATGTACGTATCCAAGAGAAGGGTACGCGTAATATTATGTTTTCTAATGCCAAGGGCGAATATTCTCTTTCATTTTTTGATGCAGAAACACTCATAGTTTTTACGCATCCAGATTTTGAAACGGTAACCCTTAAGATAAAACCAAACGTAAAAACTACGGTTTTTCTTTCCCAAAGGGCAAATGCGAATATTTATAATCTTGGATTTTTAGCCGGGTTTACAGACTTCACCTACAAGAACACCAACAAGAATCTGCAAAACATGCCTTACTTCTTGGGAGAATCAGATGTAAATAGACAGTTACAAATGTTGCCTGGTATAGAACAAGGTAGAGAAGGTTATAGCAACCTATTTGTGCGCGGAGGAGAAGCAGACCAGAACCTCACGTTGTACAATGGAACACCTATATACAATAGCAATCATATTTTTGGGTTGTCCTCTACTTTTCACCATAGAAGTATAAAAAATACAAGTGTTTACAAAGGAATAGCACCTGCCAAGTATGGTGGTAGGGCATCGTCCTTTATAGAATTAGAAAGCGAAAAGAATTCAAAGTACAGTGGCCTTACAGGAGAGTTTGAGATTACTCCGCTTAATGCTGGAATATATATAGCCAATATAGAAAAGGACAAAAAGTATTTTACTATAGCTGCTCGCCGGTCTTGGGTAGATCTATTGGTACCTGTGGAGAGTAGAGAAAATTCTTTAAATGCAAACATTTATGATCTGCAAATTAATGCTGGCAAAACATTAAAGAATAAAGACAAGCTAGATGTTAGCTTTATGTCCACGAGAGACCTTTATTTTATTGGTTTTGCAGAGACAGACACATTTGGTAATGCGGCTTCGTTGGCTGGTTTTACTCAAAAATGGTCGAACGTTTTAGCCTCAGTGAAGTTCACCAAGCAGATTAGTCCGAAACTATCTTTAGAGAACCTCGCATACTATAGCGGTTATCGTACATCCACAAAGTTTCAACAAGAGTCAATCGATGCAAGAGCTCCTGGTTCACTAACATTACCTACTACTACACAAGAAGATGTTAGTGGTATTCGGGATATAGGTATACAAGTAAATGCGGCATATCTCCATAGTAATGAGCACCGCCTTAGCTTTGGTATTCAGAGTAGCACAAAGCTCTTTCAGGTAGGTAAACGAGAATTTAGCTCTGTTGACTTTCCTGATATTGCAAATGTATTTCGTACAACTGGTTCAGAAAACTATCAAGGAACAGAGGAGATGGCCTTCTATGCTGAAGACCACTTTAGGTTAAATGAAAATGCGATATTAGACTTGGGTTTCAGGCAAGTACTGTTTTTTAACGATAATAAGGTAAGAGCTGGATTTGAGCCTCGACTACATGCTACCTTCTTTCTGGAAAATCGTGATGCATTTAAAATTGGATTTAACAGACATAACCAATATGTAAGCCAGTTAAACCTTGGAACAATTGGAAATCCAGCAAATATATGGGTGCCAGCTACTCAAAATATTAAGCCACAGATTCTTGATATTATAGAAGGGGCTTATGAGCGAAAAATAGGCAAAGAGTTTGCAGGAAGTATTAATGGGTATTTCAAAAGACTACAAAACTTAAACCTTGTAAATAATCTTGGCGATGCAAGTGATCCTGGCATAGACTGGCAGTCCAGTGTAACGCAAGGTACCGGTAAAGTATTTGGTGCTGAGGTGATGTTACAACGTACTATGGGCAAGTTTAATGGGTGGATGAGTTATACGTACAGCAAGAGCACAAGAAATTTTGAAAGTCTATTTGCCAATGACTTTGATTTCACTTACGATAGACCACATATGTTCAAAATGCACGTAAACTATACCAATGAGAATGCAGATTGGAATTTTGGTGTGAACATAGTAGTGGGTAGTGGTCAGCTATTTACGCTACCAATAGGGAAGTTTTTAGACCAGAACGACGAGATCCAGTTGCAGTATAATACGCTGAACAACTATAGAAGTCCGTTGTATACAAGACTGGATTTGAGCTTAGTACGACTAAAAAGTAATTTTGGGTTAGATCAAGAATGGCGATTTTATCTCTACAATGCCTTAGGCAGTAGAAACCCATTGAATATCTCAGCTGATTTTGAAGGAAACAGCAACTTCAACGTGTTGCAAGTAAACAGAGCCTACCTAGCTTACGTTCCGGGTGTTGCTTACATAGTTAAATTTTAAGTATAGAGAAATGAAAAAGATCAATAAAAATAAGGAAATACTGCTGGCAACTATACTATGTATATTGCTAACTGCTTGTCTTAATGACACGGTACGTCCAGATATCTTACAAGATTATACACCGCGACTAGTCGTGAATGCTGTAGTGTCTTCTGATGATGCAATAGGTATACGAGTGACAAGTAGTAAAGCTATATTGGATGCAAGTTTTCCTAGTTTGGTCACAGATGCTGACCTTACGTATCGTACATCGCTAGGTAAAGAGGGCTCGTTGACTTATGATTTATTCTCTGAACTCTATACAAGTTCTGATAAACTCATTCCTGGAGAGGTTATAAGAGTAAGAGGAGAACATCCTGATTTTCCTACGATTCTATCTGAAGTTCGCATACCTGATGCCATCGCCACTGCTGCATCTTTGGTGACCAACGGAGGAACAGATACAAGTGGCTTGCCAGGGGACTTAATTACCCTAACATTTACAGATCAACCAGGACAAAAAAATTATTACAAACTTCGGGTCTTATATTGGAACGGATTTGATTTTATACCTATCATTTATCCTCATTCAGACCCTAGCTTTTCTGAATTTAACTCGCTCAGGCTTCAGGATGCCTCAATCTTATTTACAGACGACTTATTCGATGGTAAAGAAAAAGCAGTGTTCACCGTAGCGGCCAATGGACTCACCTTTGGTTTACCAGCAGAGCAGGACAAGTATAAAGTTGAGTTTGCTTCTATATCATCCGATTTTTATGATTACTTTATTTCACTCAATCGTGCGGCAGAAGCCAAAGAAGTAACTTTTCAAGGCGGATTTAACAATGCCGTCGTAATACACAGTAATATCGACAACGGTTTGGGTGTTTTGGCAACCGAATGGCGATCAAATTTCTTCCTGAAGTAGCACTGAACATAAACGTCAACGAATTAAATACATTTATGATTAAAAGAATTTTGCTGCTCTGCTTAACTAGTATTGCTATACTGGATGCCTCAGCACAAAACGCTACCATTCGTGGTTTTGTGTATAATGAAGAAACTGGGGATCCAATAACCTCAGCATTGATCACCTTTAACAACTTAAAACAAGGAGCCTATTCAGATGAAAGAGGACTTTACTCGGTTGTGAATATTGCTCCAGGAAAGTATACGGCTATTGTTACTCTTGTAGGCTACGACACAGCTATGGCTGATATAGAGCTAAGATCCAATCAAGTCTTAGCAAAGAATTTTTATCTGAATACGGCTAGCAATACCCTAGGAACCATAAGAGTTTCAGCAGAAAAAATAAGGAAGTCTAAGGAAATAAATATTTCCAAAACGACCATAAGTCCGGTACAGCTTACCAAGTTTCCTTCTGTAGGTGGCGAACCCGATTTAGTTCAATATTTGCAGGTATTGCCAGGTGTTGTTTTCTCTGGAGATCAAGGTGGGCAATTGTACATTAGAGGCGGTAGTCCTGTAATGAATAGAGTTATGCTTGATGGATTAACTATATATAATCCTTTTCACAGCATTGGTTTATTCTCTGTTTTTGATAGTGACATACTCAAATCTGTGGATGTCTATTCTGCAGGATTTAATTCAGAGTATGGTGGCAGAATATCTGCCATAGTGGATGTAAAGACCAGAGATGGGAACAAAAAAGAGCTAGCAGGCAAAATAAACGCAAGTCCTTTTAGTTCAAAATTTTTACTGGAAGGACCACTTAAAAAGTACGAACCGGGAAAGGGAAGTAGTAGTTTTATTCTCTCGTACAAGAATTCGTACCTGAATAAAACATCGCCTACAGTATATCCTTATGCTGCAGATGGGAGTCTTCCCTACTCATTTAGTGACTTATATGGTAAGGTGTCTATAAACTCTGCAAAAGGCAGCAAAATAAGCTTCTTTGGATTTGATTTTACGGATGATGTGGCTTTCGAACAATCTGCTGCTTACAGTTGGAAATCAAGTGGACTGGGTACTGAGTTTTTACTGGTCCCAGGAGGTAGTAAAACGATAATAGATGGTAGCATAACCTATAGTGATTACGAGATTACCCAAACAGAATTGGATCAAAAACCAAGACGTTCTGGGATCAATGGTTTCAATGTAAATCTTAACTTTTCTCGATTTTTGGGCGAATTAGATAACCTCAAATATGGGGTGGAAATGAATGGATTCTCTACTGATTTTGAGATATTCAATAGCCTAAATAGGCGTATTACCCAAAAAGAGAACACAAGTGAAGTAAGTGCATTTGTCAATTACTTGAAAAATTTTAATAAAAAATTCTTATTGGAAACCGGGTTTAGGCTACAGCGTTATGCCAGTTTATCAGAAACTACATTAGAACCAAGAGTCGGGATGAAGTACAACATCAATACCCGCTGGAGGATAAAAGGAAGTGCAGGTTTGTATTCGCAGAATCTTGTGAGTGCTGTGAGTGATAGGGATGTAGTGAACTTGTTTTATGGTTTTTTAAGTGGACCCGATGACTTGCCAAAAGAATTTCTAGGAGAACCAGTAGATTCAAAGCTGCAGAAGGCTAGGCATGCCGTATTTGGTGTAGAGTTCGATATTAATGCCGAATCTGAAGTGAATGTAGAGGGGTATATTAAATCATTTACTCAAATCACTAATATCAATAGAGATAAGATATTTGATGACAATAAAGAGAATCAAATTAGACCCGACTATCTGCGTGAGAATTTTATTATAGAGAATGGCGAGGCATACGGATTTGATGTAACCTACAAATACGAGAATAAGAAATTGTATGTATGGACCGTCTATTCATTCAATATTGTGAATAGATTTGACGGTATACGAAAGTACCAACCGCACTTTGATAGGAGACACAATATGAATATTGTAACGTCCTATGATTTTGGTAAGAATAATTGCTGGTCATCAAGTATACGTTGGAATTTCGGATCTGGTTTTCCGTTTACCCTTACCCAGGGATTCTATGAACAGTTGGATTTTAGTGGTGGAGCAAGTACTGATTTTTTGTCAGAAAATGGAGATTTGGGTATCAACTATGCAGACATAAATCAAGGAAGACTGCCGTTCTACAATAGACTAGACGCTTCTATCAAAAGAAGATTTAAGTGGAATAACAGCAATAAGAAGGAACGCAAAGCAGAACTTATATTTTCGGTAACCAACATATACAATAGAGAAAACATATTCTACTTTGATAGGGTAAACTACAAGCGTGAGAACCAACTGCCGATTCTGCCCAGTATTAGTGGGAGTTACTCATTTTAAGTATATCCTCCAAAACACCCAATAAAAAGAGCTGATAGATGCAATCTATCAGCTCTTTTTATTGGGTACACCAAACCCTGAATGATTAGATCATCTCCAAAGAAGAGGAGGAGCAAGATTCTTCTTTTATTATCTGTACTGAAGTATTGTTGGGCCTGCAAATAGCAGCATCCAATAGATCCATTTGACTGCAAAATATCTCCAATTCTTGTATAAGTTTTGGATCGCCGTTTACAACGTTCATCATTTTCTTGTGTTGGTCGGGGGGTAATTCGTTGTATGCAAGAAGAATGAGTTCGTTTTGAGTAATGTTTCTTATCATATGGAATTTGTTATGTGACTAATTATTTTATGTTAATGAGATAACGGCAGATGTTCATACATAGTATATCTAACCTTATATATTCCATAAAAAATTAGGATACATTTAGAACCTTAGCATAAAATTTTGCTTGCTGAGTGAAGGGTCTATGTAGACAATTCCAATAAAAAATAGATCTATTGTACTACTAACCCGATCATCTGCTTGAAGGCATTTCCACGCTTTTTCCATTTCTTCTGAATAATGTATGTCATCAAAAATGAAAAGTGTTTTAGAATGCGATGCTTGCAGCAATTGATCAAAATAACGTAGGGTAGGGTCTAGCCTATGATTTCCGTCTATATAGATAATGTCATATTGCTCTTTGATAACCTCATCTAGCGTCTTTTCAAATGGACCTACTATGCTTTTGATATTGGTATGCCCCAGTTGATTCCAAACAGATTTTGCAATTTTAACCACAGATGGGTCTCCTTCTAGCGTGGTAACTTTAGTCTCGTTATTGCGTGCTAAATAAGCCGTAGTGATACCCAATGAGGTGCCAAGTTCTAAAACATGTTTAGCCTCAGTGTACGCTACTATTTTACACAATAATTCGGCGTACTTCGGAGATTTTAGACTACGTTTTGCAATATTAGAAACTGCTTTTTTTAGGATAACACCACTTTTGCCAAAGTCCACAAAATCAAGTATTTGTTTGCTGTCTTTTAGTCGTCGTCTCTCGCTTTCTGCAAAACGGTATTTTATGCGACTCGCTTTTCGTAATACTTGCTCCGCAAATTTGAAGAGTGTAGGTGGATGGACACTGTGTTTGTTTCCAGCCTTTAGTCTGTACTTGACGTATTTCAAAACCATGCGGGGAGCAGAGTATGGAGTGCTGCTAGACAGACTCATTCCTTCTTAGAAGCTTGGTCTGTTACATTAGTCTCTTCAGTTGGGATTTCAGCACGTTTTACACTTTTTAGAACGCCAAGTTCCTTTTTTAAATTAGCTACTTGCGTATTGGCCTTCTTTATTTTGGCATCAAAGTCTTTGAGCATTTTTTCAGCTGTTTTAGACTTAGAGAAAAATGACATATTACGTTCTATACTAGCTACCTCTTCGTTCAAGGTAGTGATTTTTCGTTTAATGTTTCTCTCTTCATTCTCTAGTTCTTTAACACCATCTTTCGACGAGCCTTTTAGCTCTTTGTAGTGATCACTTAAGTTCGCAGCTTTGGCAGCCTCTATTTGTCCACTATATTTAGTGTAGACTGCATTATTCGCCATGTCATACGCTTTACTAATACGTTTTACATCTTTATGTGGCACAAATCCAGCAGATCTCCATTCAGCATTTATTTGCTTTAACTCTTCAAATGCTTTTTTATGATCTATTTCTTTAGAAGATAGTTCTGTAAGCTGAATCACAAGGGCTTCCTTTTTAACAAGACTGGCTTTTTCTTCTTCTCTCTTACCTGAGAATACTTCATTTTTCGCTTCAAAAAAATGATCGCATGCCTTTCTGAAACGTTTCCAAATGGCTTGGTTTACTTTCTCTGGTACAGGCCCTATTTTTTTCCAATCAGCCTGTAGTGCTATCATGGCTCTACTAGTAGTTGCCCAGTCTTTACTATCTTTAGATGCTTCAGCTTTTTCGCACAGCATCTCTTTGGTTTTTAAATTTTGGTTTCTAGCAGCATTCAGCTCTTTGAAAAAAGCTTTTCTACCGGTAAAAAAATCATTACGCACTCCGTTAAACTGAATCCAAACGGCATCTTTATTACTCTTGGGTACGGGTCCTATTGTTTTCCACTCTGCAAATAGCTCATCAAAAGCCTTGGCCTTCTCATTCCAACCTTTTAAATCTTTTGGAGCGACTGCGTTTAGTAAGTCAGCTTTTTCACTAAGAATTATTTTCTTCGCTAGGTTACCTTCCTTGGCTGCTTCTAATTCTTCGTAAAGCTTACGCTTATTTTCATAGACAGCATCACTCGCCATTTTAAATGCTTGCCAAATAGGCTCACGGCTTTCATTTGGCACTGGACCAATATTTTTAAACTCTTCATGTAGCTTATTGAGCATTATAAAGCTACGCTTTAGTGATTTTTCAGCTTTTAGCGATTCTACCTTTTTAGTAAGTTCAATTTTGGATTCTAGATTTTTTTGACGATCGAGTTCCTTGAGTTCTATGTTGATGCCATGGTTATCGTAGAAACTATTCAGCAATACGTTATAACGGTCCCAAAGGCTGTTTATAGCCTCTTTTGGCAGTACACGTATACTTTTCCACTCTTTCTGAATTCCTTTCACCTCAGCTATTGTTTGGAGTGTTTCATCCGAAACCAATATGGTTTCTAGCTTAGCAATCAATGATTCTTTGCGGGCTACGTTCTTTTTTTTCTCATCCTCAACACGTTTCTTCTCTTCTTCACGAGCTTTTTTTATCTCATCTTCTATACCTTTGAGGCTATCAATGAGTGAGGCTTTTTCGTAAACAAAATCAGGAGATTCATCGGTGTTGTCTGCTGTGTACTGCTCTTTAGCTTCATCCTT
This sequence comes from Bacteroidia bacterium, assembly GCA_028247315.1. Taxonomy (GTDB): domain Bacteria; phylum Bacteroidota; class Bacteroidia; order NS11-12g; family UBA9320; genus UBA9320. Next base: position 16,613 of record JAOKFZ010000024.1, read on the forward strand.
AGCTGTATTGTACTTGTCATAAAATACTGTACGGATGGCCTTAAGGCGGATTGAGGCTGTTTTTGGAGTTTGTATCAGTAAACCACGTGCTTCCTCTACCAGTTCATCCAACGATTTGCCCTCGAGTGCAGCAGCGTCAAATTCTTGGCTATTATCCTCTTGGACAATTTCCTTGTGCAGTTCCTCATTTTTAATGTCGGCTTCATTTGCTGTTTGTGGAGTGATAGAATCGGCATTAGCCGCAGTTACTTCGGTATTATCTACCTCTAGTTCTTCGTTCATTTAAGCTTATAAAATATAAATGCAAAAATGGTACATTTGGACCGTAATGTCAACTATACTTAAAGAACCTGATGTGAAGATCATTGAATGCCCAAGAGACGCTATGCAGGGTATACTGGACTTTATTCCAACACAACAGAAAATAGAGTATATCAACAAGCTTTTAACGGTAGGTTTTCATACCCTAGATTGTGGCAGTTTTGTTTCCCCTCGTTCTATACCTCAAATGAGGGATACCAAGGAGGTATTGAATTCTATAAATCTAGAACAAACAGAGACCAAATTATCTGTAATAGTTGCCAATAGGCGTGGAGCAGATGATGCAGTATTATTTCCACAAGTAGATTATTTGGGTTTTCCTTTTAGTGTTTCTGAGACTTTTCAGCAGCGTAATACGAATAAAACGATTGAAGATTCTCTTGAATCAGTTCAGTATATTTACGAAAAATGTCTAGCTGCAAATAAAGAGGTGGTCGTATACATCAGTATGGGTTTTGGAAACCCTTACGGTGATGATTGGAGTGCATCTGCAGTGAGTGATTGGGTGGGCAAATTAGAAAATATAGGCATACGGCATTTTTCTTTATCAGATACCGTTGGTGTAAGTACTTCAGATTCTATTGCTGAAGTTTTTAAATCGGTAAATAAGCATACGGTAGGCAGTGAATTTGGAGGACATTTTCATACGAAGCCATTCGATTGGAGGGATAAAATAGACAGTGCTTATGCCAATGGTTGCCGCAAATTTGATGGTGCTATCAAAGGATACGGTGGCTGTCCGATGGCAAAAGATGACTTGGTGGGGAATATGCCTACTGAGCGTATGTTGGAATACTTTGGTGCAGAAAAACTCCAATTAAAAAAGGCTTCCTTTGAGGAAGCCTTTTTATTAGCAGAAAACATATTTAATCGCTATTTGTGAGAGACAACCATTCGTTTTACGATGTTGTGCTCTTCTGATGTATAGGTCAAGTAATAGGTTCCATTCTGTAGCATACTTAGGTCAATTATTTCAACAGGGGCCAGTTCCATTACTTTATTGCCATGTGTTGAATATAAGGTCATTTTGCCGAGGTTTAGATCGAGTGAGGGGTCAAGTGTAAGATGTACTAAATCGTTTGATGGATTGGGATATAGCTGTATAAGTGGGTTGTCGCTAAACGAAGTGACGCTGCCAGTACCTGTGGTAGATACAGCAAAATAATTCTCACTTATTTTGGTATCACTCCCGTGATCATTGGTGATATTTAGTCTTACCTCAAAAAAACCAGCACTAGTAAATGCAAGTTTTATTAACTGGCTATTTAGTGTGCCTTCGTTTATCGTATAGTTGGTAGGACTTATAGTCCACGTACGCGAGGTAGCTTCTTCACCTAAAGATATATCTCTAAGCGTCACTTCTTCATTTACTTTTAAACTCTTTTTGGTAGATTCAAAATTAGCAATTGGTGCTAGTTCATTTACTGTAATCTTACGAATAACGTGACTGCCAACAGCCATACTGTTCTCAGTAGCGTATAAGTTGCCCGCACCATCATTTACTAAATCTGATAATTCTGTAAATGAAGCACCCGATCCTGTACCATCTTTTACTGCAAACTCTGTCGGATTTCCAGCGACTGTTGTTACTGAGTTGTTCGACTCGTTTATAGCTCGAATAACATTTTGATCGGCCACGTAGATTATCCCACCCATTACTGTTATTCCTTTTGGGGATTTAAAACGAGCTTCGGCTAGTGTTCCATCTACGATGTTAAAAACCCCAGGACCAGTAGTTGGACCGGCTAACGTAGTAGTTACTCCAGAGAATATGTTTATTTTACGAATGTTACCGTTCCACGGATCTGTCACTACTATTGAGTTGTTAGTGTATATCGCGACTCCCCACGGTCGGCCAAATCTTGCAGCGGCACGAGTACCGTCTGCTGCACCTTGTGTATTGGCCGTGCCAGCTAACGTAGTTACAACACCCGATGGTGTAATTTTACGTATCGTGTAGTTGCGTAAATCCGTTACATATAAATTGCCATCGTTATCTATGGCAATATCAGTAGGTTGATTAAATCTAGCCGCGGTACCAGTACCGTTTGCTGTGCCAGATGTACCATTTCCGGGTAGTCCTGGGGTAGGAGCCGCACCGGCAAACGTAGATGCTACTTGCCCATTACCTAGATTTACGTATCTAGCAATTTTCCGTATGCAGTGATTGTTTACATCTGCAACATATATATTTCCGTTTGTGTCTGACGCCATTCCTGTGGGATTTCTGTAGGTGGCTTGTGTACCTGTCGCATTTTTATATCCTTCAGAGAATGCAGGTCGTTGTAGACTCCCACTGCGTATGTAAAGCTTATTGGTCGTTACTATTCTTATCTTATTTTTCTCACTGATGTACATTTTTCCGGTGTTATCAAAACAAAGCCCACTAGGATTACTGAAGTAGGTGTCTGTTAAACCTTTGCCTGACGTGGACTCATAGTTGTTGTCCGCATCATTACTTACTTTGCCTGCATAGGTTACTACTTCCTGAGCGTTTGCTAAGTACGCTAGCACAGTAAGACATAAAGTTAGTGTTGTAGTTTTAATCATATTTTGGTTTTTAAATTTTGGTTGTACTTACGCAAAGTATCCATTTACGTTCATTTCTATAACTGCGTCTATATCATTGTAGTTCCTAGGCGAAAATTTTTCGCCAGTAATACTTTCGAATAGCTCTACATATCGCTCACTTACCGTTTTTGTAAATTCAGGAGTCATTTCAGGTATGTTTTGTCCTTCTTTGCCCTGAAATCCCTCAGAGATGAGCCACTGCCGCACAAATTCTTTGCTTAGTTGGCGTTGTTGTTGGTCTCCATCCTGTATTTTTTGGTAGGTATCTGCGTAGAAATACCGAGAACTATCTGGAGTATGTATTTCGTCTATCAGCATGATCTCATTTCCTTTTTTGCCAAACTCATACTTGGTATCAACGAGTATAAGGCCTTGTGATGCGGCATGCTTTGAGCCGTGAGAAAAAAGAGCAAGTGCATATTCCTTGAGCTCTTCAAGCTCTTTTTTCTTGATAATGCGTTGTTCTATTATTGCTTCATAGCTTATGTCTAGGTCGTGTCCGCTTTCTGCTTTTGTACTTGGAGTTAGTATGGGTTCTGGAAGTTTATCATTTTCTCTCAACCCGTCTGGAAGTGAAACCCCACAGACCTCTCTTTTTCCAGATTTGTACTCACGCCATGCATGCCCTGCGAGGTATCCACGAACTACAAATTCTACAGCGTATGGATCACATTTGTGACCTATTGTTACGTGTGGGTCGGCTTCGCTAAGCTTCCAATTGGGTACTATGTGTTTCGTATCATCCAAAAATTTTGAAGCTATTTGATTGAGTACTTGTCCTTTGTAGGGTATAGCACTCGTAAGTACATGATCAAATGCAGAAATCCTATCGGTCGCAACCAGTACTACAAAATCCTCCTTTACGGTATATACATCGCGTACTTTTCCGCGTATAAATTTGGATTGATATTTGAAAAAAAAATTAGTTGATATTAACGTCTTTTCTTGTCCTTTTCCCATAATTTTCGAAATATTCTATATCAAAAGTAAAAATAAGACTTAATATGGCTAAAGGTTACATGTAATATCATAAACTCGAAAGAAATTTCATTGCATCTACATTATCTGCAAAATCTTGTAGTTCAGGGCTTTGAGACTTGCCATAGGGTATAGTGTCTACCTTAGAATAGTTACCCACAATACATTGTATACCCGAGCGGTTTTTTTCTACAAAGGAATCCAGTTGTTCATGGTTTTGGTAATAGGCATAGTGCAGGCATGCCAGTGGAGCGTGCAGACTCTCTCTCTCTTTGGGCAATGCAAAGCCTGTATCTAGGTGCTGCTCCGTATTCATAAGAAGTAGTGCTCTATGGTAGGTGTAGTTGTTTGCGTATTTATTATGATTTGCTAATTCTTTGTACTTCATGAAAGCATCCAGAATGGTCGTAATATTCATACCAGTAGGCAAGTAGATGAAACTTACATTGCGGCAACCAAGTCCAAAGTACTGAAAAACATCATCTGCGAGACGTGCTAAGTCCACATCGGACTCCGTACCATCGAGTATTGCCATTGACTTACGGTTCTTGCGTAGTAAGCTTGGTATGCCTTTAAAATAGTGCTCAAAGTATCGAAAACTATTGTTGCTACCTGTTGCTATTACTGCATCTATATTACTTACACGTTCTACTACCTCAATTCTAGCGGCTAGTTTTGGCTCTAGCTCTATAAGCCAATCTACGAGTAGTAGCATGACATACTTATCGTCACTACTTGGTTTTATCACAGCTTTATTCCCGCTTAGTATTACGCACAATAGATCGTGAAAACCAACTAGAGGAATATTCCCAGCCATAATCACACCCACTTTTCGTGGTGTTTGAGCAAATGCATAGTGTTCTACAAAAGGCAAGAGTTTGTCTGCTACCAACTCTTGTTGCCAATGACCGAGAGCTAACCAATAGTTATCTTGTGTGAGCCAGTTATTTGCTACATAAGTTCTTGTTATGGTAAGTTGGAGCTTTTCGTCTGTGCTGTTGAGTCTGCCTCCTAGGCCTACAAATGCATCTACTATGGCTTGTTGATTTAGCATAAATTGTAATACAAAGGTGCTATTTCTTCATAATATGTTTACAGTATCCCAACATTCTTATCCATATTTTTTGCGAACTTTGAAAACCTAGAAATGTAAAGAACACACAAATGGCTTGGAGAAAACTAGAAGGAGAACTACTGCATCGTGATATTTTGATAGAAGTAGAGGAGGCACTAATGGCAGAGCAGGGCAATAATATAAAAGTTTGCATTGGGTCAGACTCGCAAGTAAAAGGAGACATCACCGAGTTTGCTACAGCAATCGTATTCTTAAGGCAGGGCAAAGGAGGCTTTGCATTTGTCAATAAATATGCGAGTGAGCATACATTTTCTATAAAAGAACGAATGATACAAGAAGTGAGTGATAGTGTGAGCTTTGCATACAAAATTTGTCCTATTTTGGATAAGTATAACACAGAGCTAGAAGTACACGCAGATATAAATACAGACCCCAATTTTAAAAGTAATGTGGCTTTTAAAGAAGCAATGGGATACATATTGGGCATGGGGTATACTTTCAAGGCTAAACCAGATGCCTTTGCGAGTACGTATTGTGCAGGGAAAGTGGTGAGCTAAATTAGAGGCGAGTTTATTACAGTACGATAAAATACTTCACACCGAAAAATGAAACATTTGGTATATAGGCTCTCTGGTATACTTACCTTGCAAGTATTTGCTCTTTCAAAGGACATCACATCCTAGCAAGTAATCACCTATCTTTGCTTTAGTAAATAGACAATCATTTGGCAAGAATATTAGCACTAGACTATGGCGGAAGACGCACTGGCATAGCCACAACAGACCCGCTTCAGATTATAGCTACTCCGCTTATTACCGTACAAACGGAAGATTTAATGGACTACCTTACAGATTACATTGCTAAAGAGGATGTATGCGATCTATTGGTAGGTCAGCCGACCCGCCACGATGGATCATTCTCTGGCATAGAGAAATACATATTGGAGTTTATAGAAAAATTCAAAACAAAATTTCCTACCATACCAGTACACCGCATTAATGAGATGTATAGCTCTAAAGATGCTATGCAAGCACTCATCGCTAGTGGTGTAAAAAAGAAAGAAAGACGCGACAAGAAATTGTTGGATAGCACTGCCGCTACGTTACTTTTGCAGGAGTTTTTGTACGAACAATGATATACCCAATACGAGCATATGGAGACCCCATTTTACGCATAAAGTGCGAAAAAATTACTGATTTCGGTGACGGTTTTCAGAAACTGGTAGTAGACATGTATGAAACCATGGATGCCAGCGATGGAGTAGGTCTTGCTGCTCCGCAAATAGGTAAACCGTTGCGTTTGTTTATGATAGATAGTACTCTTTTTGATAAAGAAAATAAGGATGGAGTACGTATGGCTTTTGTAAACCCTACTATAGTGGATGAGACAGGGGAGAAGTGGGATTTTGAAGAAGGGTGCTTGAGTATACCTAATGTGCGAGAGGACGTAAGCAGAAAGGCTAAACTTACACTACAATACCAATCCATTACAGGTGAAAACTTTGAAAAAACATTTGATGGAATGACTGCACGCGTTATACAGCACGAATACGATCATATTCAAGGCATACTTTTTACCGATCATATCTCAGCATTCAAAAGACAATTGTTGAAAAGCAAACTAACTAAAATTAGTAGTGGTAAAGTTAATGTACACTACCGTATGAAGTTTCCCAAGAGAAAATAAATGGGTAAATACATAAGCATTTATAGACCCATAAATATGGCATTCATTGCCATAGCACAGTGGTTGTGTGCTTATTTCCTAAATTCCAAAGCTCAACATTCCTGGATAACTGACGGTGGAATTTACTGGCTCATGTGTGGTACTGCAGCTTGTGCAGCATTTGGCTATTGGGTCAATGATCTGCTTGACCGTCGAAGAGATTTTATTAATGGAGGTACCCTCTCATTTATACATCGTATGGATGTAACGTTGGTATATATTCATCTGCTCATTTTTATATTGCTTGCATTAGTATGTGGAAATGCTCTAGGTGCTTGGTTTGTCGGCTTATTCATAGTTACACTGCTCTTTCTATTTCTCTATAGTAAATGGCTTAAAAATATAGCAGTAGTAGGTAATGTGATTATTGCACTGCTCAGTTTTTATAGTATCCTATCGGTGTATGTGTTATTTCGTGATATTGAGCCATTACTCATAATCTACTTTGCTATGCTTGCTGCTGGAATCACGCTCTGTCGTGAGATCATAAAAGATGCTGAAGACATAGATGGAGATCGCGAAACTGGTGCCAAAACATTGCCTATTGTAGGCGGGCTCAATACGGCCAACATTACCGTATATGCCATTATTCTATTTCTTATTCCTATTGCGTTAGTAACGCTTTATGCTCAGCAGTCTTATTTTCAAGGAATGCTGATATATGTGTACTATACCTACTGTGTATTGTTTATTGTGATGCCATTATTTAAGGTGGCTATTGATGTACGCTATGCATCTGCGAAGTACGAGTATACATGGCTTAGCTTAGTACTCAAATATGTCTTTTTTACGGGTATATTATCTATTCTCTTTTTTTAATTTCAACTATGAAAATTTTACTTGGATCTAATTCTCCCCGTCGAAATGAGCTGCTGACTCAGATGGATATCGATTTTACAAAAGTAAAGATCAGTTGTGATGAAGATTTTGCTGAGGAAATGCATTCAAGTGAAGTTCCTGTATTCCTTTCTCAGAAAAAGTCGGAAGCGTATACCGCCTTGCAAGAAAACGAATTGCTTATCACGGCAGATACAGTTGTGGTGAGTGGAGATGAAATACTGAATAAACCAATAGATGCCCAGGAAGCAGAAAAAATGCTTCGTTCGCTCAGTGGTGATTCGCATGAGGTTATTACAGGAGTTACGTTAAGAACACAGGACAAAGAAGTGAGCTTTAGTAGCTCTACTAAAGTATGGATAAATGAGTTATCACCAGCAGATATAGAGCACTATATATCTAAGTACAAACCGTACGACAAAGCAGGTTCGTATGGTATCCAAGAATGGTTTGGATTATCACAAGTAGTCAAAATAGAAGGATGCTTTTACAATGTAGTAGGATTACCGTGCAGTTTATTGTATAAACGTTTAAAAAACGACTACAATGTACAGTAGGCTATTTGGTATAGTGCTAGTATTCGCTGCTGTGGGAACGGTATGTGCCCAAGATAAGGTGCCTGCCAAATGGTCTTTACTCACGGCGTATGAGGTGAACTATACGGGAAATAATGCCGTGCTACATGCTGTGTATAAACCGCACAAAAAGCAAACCATAGAAGTCGGCCTTAACTATAATTTTTCTGATGGGTTTGCCGCAAATCCTGTGGTTGGTTTGGGTATTTCGTATAGCTATAGCGTATTGCAAACAGCAAATTGGGAAGCAACTATTGGAGTAGACTACCGAAGGCAAAAACCAATAGCCATAGTCAATATTCAGACGATAACATACACAACCAAAATAGCATACACCATAAATAAAAGGTGGTCTGCATTTAGCCGAATAGGTTATGGGCTAGCTGCTGAACGGGCCCGCAGTGCTGGACCATTTACCCAAAGCAATAATATTACAGGATCATTAAGTTTAGGATGCGTTTTTCATTTGTAATACTCACAATCATTGGCTGTTTTCTAAGTTGTACTAGAGAATTGCTTCCTACCAATACCATACAACTAATCGGACACGGGGGAGAGGGTTTTAGCAATTTAAGTGCGTTGTACGCCCCAAATTCTGTTGGTAGTATGAAAAGGGCTTTGGATTTTTATGCGTTGGATGGTATAGAGGTTGATGTCCGTTTTACTGCAGACAGCACTCTTATTGTTTTTCACGACGAATTTCTGGAACAAAAAACACAGTGCAAAGGTGCGGTGTCAGGAGTGCATTCGTCAGATGCAATAGGATGCTATTACCGCAAACAATTCAACAATGACTACTCGCAATCCGTAATAGGACTGGACAGCTTTATTGTGTTGCTCAATACCAAATGGAGGACACAACCTGTCAGTTTTCAAGTACATACCATAATAGAAGAGAACAAGCAACTGGATGACTTAGCAAAATTATATGCACGCAGAGTAGCGGCGATTAAGAATAAGGAACGGATTGCGACCGAAAGCTATAATGCTAATTTTCTTTTTTATTTAAGAAGGCTCGGAGATTATAACTGCCGCTTAATAGCATCCATAGACAGTACCGGTGTCAAAGACGTATTTAGGTTCAATCTGCAAGGCATCGTGTCGCGTTTCGACGAGCGAAATGCTATCCTAGAGAAACGCTTGAAGGATAGCGGAAAACATATCTCAATCTATGGCCAAAAGTTAAACAACGATTACACCAATTGGGACTACAAATACATAGACGCAGTACAAGTTGACAATCCTATAAAGGCACTAAAATTTTACAAGAAAAGATAGCTCTTAGCTAGCGTTTAAGTTAAATAAATGCTCATATTCAGAAAGGTGCTTTCTCAACTTTCTTCTTGCTACAAATATTCTAGTTTTTACTGTACCTATCGGGATTTTTATTTTTTCAGCAATTTCGTGGTACTTGTATCCCAGCGTATTCATTTCAAAGGTGATACGCAAATCGTCTGGAAGCAGATCTATAGCATCGGCTAGGTCTTGACGAATAAATTTGGACTCCCCATCATTAAATGTATTGAACGTTTTGGCACTATCAATAATAAATTGTTCCTCTTGTGTGTCCAGGAAGGTGTTACGTTTTGTGATTCGCCTGTAGTTATTAATGAAGCTATTACGCATTATGGTAAATAGCCATCCTTTGAGGTTAGTACCTTTCTTAAACTTGCTCGAATACATCATAGCTTTCAAGAAAGTCTCTTGCACTAAGTCATTGGCATCGTCCATGTTCTGTGTAAGCTGCAACGCATAGTTTCTGAGCATAGGCTGAAACGTCTGCATGT
>JAOKFZ010000025.1 GCA_028247315.1 Bacteroidia bacterium
CGCAACCGACACAATCCGCAGCGGTACGCCGCTGTGGAAAGTCTTTATCGGACTGTGTTTGATATTTCTGCTTATAGAGATACTTTTGTTGAGATTCTTAAAATCCTAAAAGCAAGTGCCAAAAACTTACCTCATACGTAACGCTACCCTAATTCAAGAAGGAAATCCCCTCCATGGTAAATCTATCGATATTCTGATTTCGGATGGTACAATACAAGAGATGGGCCTCGAATTAAAAGCGGAGGCAACAGTGATAGCCGGACAAGATCTTTGGGTCACTGCCGGTTGGGTAGACATGCGATGTCACCTTTCAGATCCGGGTAACGAACACAAAGACACCTTAGAGAATACATTAAACACAGCGGCAGCAGGAGGTTTTACATCGCTAGTGACATTGCCACACAGCGAGCCAAGCATAAGTGATAAGTCTGGGGTGAATTATATTGTAAAATCCAGTCAAAATCATTTGGTAGATGTACAGCCTACAGGTGTATTGTCAGATGCCAAGCACGCAGAAAATCTAGCGGAGTTATACGACATGAGTTTAGCAGGTGCAGTAGCTTTTACCAATGGAGATGGTGCTGTTAGCAATGGTTTGCTTAAAAAAGCATTGCTCTATACCAAACCCTTTGGTGCTAAGGTGATAACACATCCCAGTGACAAGTCAATAGAGCAAGGTGGCAGTGTAAATGAAAGCGAAACAACGGTACATACAGGGTTGAAAACAAGCCCACCCATAGCTGAGTTTATTAGCGTGAGGGAGCAGATAGAAGTAGCCCGTTATTGTGATGCAGCGGTACACTTTAGTTGCGTGTCCACTGCAGAGTCTATAGATCATATTCGCCAAGCTAAAAAAGAAGGACTGGCCGTAACGTGTGATGTCAATATTTTTAATCTGTGTTTTACAGATAAAGAAGTGCTCAGTTTTGATGAAAATTTCAAACTGTACCCACCTTTGCGTAGCGAAAAAGACAGAAAAGCTCTCGTAAGAGGAGTCAATGATGGAGTAATAGATGCAATATGTAGCAACCATAATCCACAAAATATAGAAAGCAAACAGGTGGAATTTGACTATGCAGACACAGGAGCACTTAGCTTGCAGCTGGTCTTGCCTTGGTACCTAAAATATTTAGCCAATGATATGTCAAAGGAAACATTTGTAAACGCACTTACCAATGGACCTAGAAATGTGCTGGGTCTCTCTACAGAAGCTATCTCCAAGGGTGCTAGTGCCAACCTTACCATAGCAGATACCCGTCACGAGTGGATATTCAATGCAGAAACAAACCATTCGTCTAGTAAAAATACACACGAGTGGAGACAAGAGCAGAAGGGTAGGGTAGTGCGTGTGTTCAATAACAAAGAAACATATTCAATATAAGATACAATGGAACAATATAAACCCGCAATCAAACAAGGAGTGATAATGGCTATTCTTAGCATACTGGTGTTTTTAGTACTCTATGCAATAGATCCTATGATATATGCTAAGCCAACAGGATGGATTATTCTCTTGGTGGTTAATTTTCTTGCTATCCCTATTGTATTCATCATACTGGGGGTGAGAGATACCAAGAAAAATTTCAGTTACTTCACTTTTGGTAGTTCTCTAGCGGCGGGTATGGTTACAGGTATAGTTGCCTCGGCAATGGTGCTCGTATTCAATATCTTATTTATGACTGTTATAGACCCTCAGTGGGAGCAACAATTGGCAGAAGAAGTGCTTGTCAGCACAGAGGAGTTTATGGAGAAAATGGGTGCTCCAGATGAAGCAATAGACGAAGCAATGGCCAAAGCTAGGGAAGACGGAGCGGGAAAAGCTCAAGGTATAATGGGTCAGGCAAAATCTACCTTAGGTGGTATAGGGTGGTATCTAGTATTGTCACTCATCATAGGGGCAATATACAGAGATAAAGAACCGAGAGTGGAAGCAGAAGTAGACGAAATGGGAAGCTAATCTTGGATATTTCAATTGTAATACCACTGCTGAACGAAGCAGAATCGTTACCCGAATTGCACGCTTGGATAAAGCGGGTAATGGACGAAAATAAATTCAGTTATGAGGTTGTATTCGTAGACGACGGCAGTACCGATGACTCGTGGAGCGTTATCTTGGGATTGCAAAAGAATTTCTCAGAGGTAAAAGGCCTTAAGTTTAGAAGAAACTACGGTAAAAGTGCGGCTTTAAATGAAGGCTTTGCAATAGTACAAGGAGACTCTGTATTCACCATGGATGCAGACTTGCAAGATAGTCCAGATGAATTGCCAGAGATGCACCGTATGCTCTGGGAAGATGGTTTTGATCTTGTCAGTGGATGGAAGAAAAAACGCTACGATCCCATCACAAAGACTATTCCGACTAAACTATACAATTGGGCAACCCGTAGAATGAGTGGCATCTATTTACACGATTTTAACTGTGGGCTGAAAGCGTACAAAAATGAAGTAGTGAAGAGCGTAGAAGTGTATGGTGAGATGCATCGGTATATACCCGTAATGGCTCACAGGGCTGGATACAAAAACATAGGGGAGAAGGTAGTGATACACCGATCGCGTCAATATGGAGAGACTAAGTTTGGTCTCAGTAGATTCATACGTGGTCCGTTAGATTTACTTAGTATCATATTCGTATCTAAGTTTGGTAAGAGACCTATGCATTTCTTCGGGTTTTGGGGTGCGGTTGCGTTCTTAACAGGTTTCGGGTTAACGGCATTTGTTCTTATCCAAAAGCTATTGGCTATAAGCCAAGGTTTACGAAAAACCTTGGTTACTGATAATCCGTTGTTCTACATTGCATTGGTGATGCTCATTGTAGGTTCTCAGCTATTCATGGGAGGTTTCCTAGCAGAAATGATGAGCAGAAACGCTCCGAATAGAAACAAATACGAAATCTCAGAAAGATTAGGCCTTGACTAAGAACATAGTCATAATTGGCCCGGCATATCCACTTAGAGGTGGTTTGTCTACCTACAACCAATTATTGGCAACCAAGCTAAAAGAACAAGGACATACTGTGCGTATTGTTACCTTTAGTTTACAGTATCCGAGCATACTCTTCCCGGGTAAAACACAATACAGCACAGACCCAAATCCGCAAGATATTGACATAGAGGTTAGCCTTAATTCGGTAAATCCGTTCAATTGGTTGCGTCTGGGGAGGAAGTTGAAAAAAGAAAAACCCGATCTCGTTATTTTTAGATTTTGGATGCCTTTTATGGGGCCATGCTTGGGTACACTGGGTAGAATAATTCGCAAGAATAACCATACCAAAGTGGTTGCGATTGCCGATAATATACTACCACACGAGCAGCGATTTTTTGATGCTCCATTTACCACGTATTTTGTCAATAGTTGTGATGGTTTTGTGACCATGAGCGAGGCTGTATTACAAGACTTAAGAACGTTTACTGCTAACAAGCCAGCGGGATACAATCCGCATCCCATGTACGAGAGTTTTGGGCCACAAATGGATAAGGTTGTTGCTAGAGAAAAACTGGGCCTTGATGAAGGAGGTAAATACTTGCTCTTCTTTGGCTTCATACGCAAGTACAAGGGGTTAGATATTTTACTCCAAGCATTCGCAGACAAACGCATACAAGCGGCTGGCATAAAGCTCATTATAGCAGGAGAATACTACGACAAGCCAGATGAGTATCAGGCAATTATTGCAGAGCACAATTTAGAAAATGCGTTGGTGCAAGCCAATGATTTTATTCCCGATAGCGAGGTGAGTATGTATTTTAGTGCGGCAGATATGGTCGTTCAAACCTACAAGACCGCTACCCAAAGTGGCGTAACGCAGATCGCGTACTACTACCACAATACTATGCTCGTAACAGATGTAGGTGGGCTGGCAGAGCTAGTACCGCACAATAGAGTAGGCTACGTTACGTCTACCGACACCAAAGAAATAGCAGATGCTATTCTCGATTTTTATGCAAATAATCGAGAACCAGAATTTGTAGAAAATATCAAAACAGAACGCCAGCGTTTTACGTGGGATAGTATGATAGCTAAGCTCTTCGAAGTAGGAGGAGTGTAGTTGAACTTACCCTTTTTACAGCTGTTTAGTCTCTTTTTATTTGAACCTTTTTGGTCACAGTTCCTTTACTCGTTGCTACGCGCATTACATAGTTTCCTGCTGCGAGGGGAGATACGTCTACCATAACCTTGTTTCCCTGTTTTGTGAGCGTAGGAGTGTAATTCTTACCCAGTATATCTATCATCTCAATAGCATCAATTGTGACCCCTTCCTTAGAGAAAAGGTGTACTTCGATATTCGCAGGATTGGGGAATATTTCTAATCCTATAGCGGGGTCTATTATACTGTTGAGCGACGCATCCAGTACTTGTATGTTAAATGTATCTCTGGCCCAGCACCTCGGGATATTATCGTATTCTGGAGTTAGTACAACTAAGTAGTTGCCCCGTTTCTGAAACTTGTGAATAATGGTATTGTCGTTTATATTGTTCGTATTATACGTGGTGCCATCTCCCATGTTCCATAGTATGCGTATATACTCAGCGTCAAGATTAGCTGTAAATGCGGTAGGGTGATCTTGATATGTGGGACTAGTGCCTACTGTGATAGTAGCGGCAGGTCTCGGATGTACGATTACCGTAATTTTACGAGGATATACTAGGTTGCTATTTGTGTCTGGGAATATACGGCTACAGCGTAAGTTGCTAGGAGTTACATCTTCCATAATAAGATACAACTCATAAGTGCCCGCTTCTTTATAGGTGTGGTACAATGTATCTCCAATATTCCCGGCATGACTGACGGTCCCATCGCCCCAGAGCATTAGGTAGCTGGGTTCTATTGGGTTTCCGCTACTGAAATTGACTAGCGTTATTTTCTCCCCCGAACATAAGTATGCAGTGTCATGTCTAATTCTATCGTGCTGTCTTGCAAAGACAAACTCTGGTTGTGGTCCAGGTATGATCACCTCCTTTATAATAGAATCTTGACATCTGTTGGTAGAGTATACAATTAGGGTGACCTCAAAGGTGCCACCCGAGGTATACGTATGTTGAGGGTTTTGTAGAACGCTTTTGCGGGTTCCGTCCCCAAAATCCCATTGCCATGCTGTAATGGTGTGATTTTTAGCAACTATAGAGGAGTCGGTGAAACTTACTATTGACTGGCAGTTATTTTGATTTAACGTGCTGCCAAATCGTACGTCTATAGTATCACATACAGATTGTCCAAAGGAGAATATGCCAAGTAATAGTAGAATCGAAAATATAGTGATTCTCATAAAATAGAGACGCAAATGGGCGTAATAACGTTGCTTACTTTCAGAAAAACGTGATGATCAAAGTGCTTGGATTAGCTAAGTGTCTAATCCAATTGGTGTTATGCTAATACTGACACTCAAATGACCCAATATCGGGTTTAGCGTCACGTAGTCTGTCACAGTGGTCCTCTGTTATGGCCGGAGATACGCTTATGGCTTTGTCTTTCGGTATGGACGAATTCACCGAGTCTAAATCCAAGTTGTAGTTGAGAGCATCTACAAAGAGATTTTCGCCTTCTTTTCGAACATTGTTAGACCCCGGGCCAAAATAGAAGTTGTCTTCACTCCGCAATACATTGTAATCTACCACAGATGGAGTTTCTATGGTACCTTCCAAATCTCCGAGTATTTCTCCTTCGCTGTTTATACCATCGATGATGTTGTTCAGAAAGTTAAATTTGAGTGTATACCGTTGCAAGATGGCGTTGGTAAGAGGATCTCTGCGTGTGCTTAAGTAGGCAAATGTTGGATTTTGACGGCTAAAATCTCTTCCTCCAGTATAAAAGGTATTGTGAATGAGGGTGTAGTCTCCACCTTCATTCCCCAAGAAGGTGAATCTACCGCAGTTGGTGCTTACGCAGTTTTCTGCATATAGGGTACTTCCTTTGCCACTTATACCGTCAAAACTCATGTTGCGTATCATGGTTTTGCGTAGGGTTACATTTCGTTCACCTTCTAGCCCAGGGGTAGAATCGCAATAGACACCCACTGTTCCGTTTTTGATAGTAGCGTGCTCTATTGTACTACCATAGCTCGGGTGGCTTATCCATATGCCTCCCCATTGGCCAGCACGTTCTTCCCACTCAGGTTGTAGCCTATCTCCTTGCATTATTACAGGTTCTTCCTTAGATCCTTTTATGTCTACCTTACCTTCTACAAACAGCCAGCTACTTGGAGCAAAGTGCACCTGTACCCCTTTTTCTATGGTAAGCAGTACGTCAGGTTTTACATAGCAATAGCCGTACACTACGATGGGGAGTTTTGTGTCTCTCCATGTGGTATCTGTTTCTATGCTATCGCGAAAAATATAGTGAGCGTCTTGTCCCCAACCTATGAGTATTGTTTTACTCTCGTTTCCATTGGTGTTGAATAAGAGTGAGTCTCTAATAATTAGCGGATTAAAATCGGGACTATTATTATTGGGGTCTGGGTGTACCTCTACAAATAGGAAGACACTGTCTTCGGGAAATATCTCTACGTTTTGAAACGTATGTCCGGGCTCTCCATCTACATTGAGCCTAAAGTGTGATTGTGCTCCTCCTCCAAGGGTAATGCGTGTACGAATGCTCTTTTTGGAAGGGTTTTTTACAATAATCTGCTTGTTTACAGAAAGAGGAACTCCGATTTTTGCTCTTGTGAATACAGTGTCAAACCATAGGGTGTCTGTATTTACTGTTACACTATCTGCGGCACTGGTGGTAAATTGCTCTTTACGGCAAGCGGTCATTGTAAGGTAAATGCCTATCACGAGAAGAATGTATTTGCTAAAAAGCTTCATTGTAGAATCAACGTTTAAGCAAAGGAAATATTTTAATTGGTTTAGATGGGGAATGGGCGTGTGGTTTTTTGGTAAAGAAGAGTAAAAAAATAATTCTGGAGCTCTTACACGTGTAAATAAAAAAAGGTCCACATTGCTGTGAACCTTTCTAGTAAATGCGCCCTCACCTGGACTCGAACCAGGGACCTATTGATTAACAGTCAACCGCTCTAACCAGCTGAGCTATGAAGGCGTCTGTTGCTTTTAGTCGGCTAAGAATTGCTTCTCTCCTTTCAAAAGCGAGTGCAAAAATAGATTTTTACTTGAAACGAAAAATACTTTTTGAAATTTATTTTGGAAGAAGGGTGCAACTCCCTAAAGACGACACTTTAGCGGTTATTTTTTTACCTTTTTCGATGAAAACTGCTGGGGTAGCTGCTCCAGCTAGGAGTATTTCTCCTGCTTTGAAGGGCTGTTTGTATTTTGCTGCCAGTCTAGAAGCATTGCAAATGGATAAGTACGGGTTGTCCAATATGGCATTACTACTGTCGCTTTGCTGTACTTCTTTGTCAAAAGACAGGCTTATCTCTAAATTGTTGAGCGATACAGGCAGCGGTTGCCATGCTCCCACTACGAATGCAGAAGAGGAGCAATTGTCCGCTATTACATCTTCTAGCGAAAATTTAAAATTTTCATACCGTGAATCGATCACTTCTATGGCTGGAGCACATGCTTGGATAAACTCGGGTATCTCTGCGAGTGATATTTCTCTGTCTAGGTCTTTTTTTAATAAAAAGGCTATTTCTGGCTCTGCTCTGGGGTGGATGAACTTTTCTAAGGGTAACTCGTCTCCGCTCTTGTAATGCATTGCATCTGTAAGTCGGCCCCAGATCATATCGTGTACGCCCATTTGTTCCATTTTAGCAAATGAGGTAAATCCTAGCTTGAGTCCTGCGAATTTTTCGCCTCGGGTGTAGCGTTCTTCCAAGGATAGTCGCTGTATCTCATAAGCTTCGTCTTCTGTGAAACTGTTGGTGTTGCTTATTTGTGCTGTGGCAGTAGCAGTATCCGCTGCTTTATCCAGTGTTTTTGCGATTTCGTTCAAATTCATCGCTACGAATGTAAGAAGTCAAATGTAAACTCAAATGACAAATTCAAATGCTTGCCAAAATTGGATTTGTAAGATGTTCACTTTTGGAATTTGTACTCTTGGGCTATGGTGCGAGGGATACAAGTGGATAGCCGTGTAAGCATTTTGCTGTATATACTTAATAAGTGGTGAATATCGGGGTTTGGAATTTCAACATTTGTGGTTTTCAAAACTGTACCTTCGTACCAATGAGTTTACTAGTAATAGGAAGTGTGGCTTTTGATGCCATAGAGACGCCTTTTGGCAAGACAGATAAAATAATAGGTGGAGCGGCTACATACATAGCTTTAAGCAGCAGTTACCTCGCCGAGCAGGTGAATCTTGTGGCTGTAGTAGGAGGAGATTTTCCAAAGGAAGATATCACGCTTTTGCAAAACCACGGTATAGATACGGAAGGATTGCAAGTGAAGGAGGACGAGAAATCGTTCTTTTGGAGTGGCAAGTACCACAACGATATGAATAGCCGTGATACGCTTGTGACGGAGCTGAATGTGTTGGAGAATTTTGATCCGATTGTTCCGACAAGCTACCAAAATAGCGACTATGTGATGCTAGGAAACTTGTCTCCGGACGTGCAGCGTAAGGTAATAGAGCGTATGGAGAATACGCCAAAGCTTATAGCTATGGATACCATGAATTTTTGGATGGATATAGCTCGTGAGGAGTTGGATAAAACCATAGCTATGGTGGATGTGCTTATCATAAATGACGAGGAGGCTCGTCAGTTAAGTGGTGAGTATGCACTGGTAACAGCGGCTAAGAAAATAATGGCGATGGGCCCGAAGTACCTTATTATCAAAAAAGGGGAGCACGGTGCATTGTTGTTTGAAGGTCAGAATGTATATTTCTGCCCTGCGTTGCCCTTAGAATCTGTATTTGACCCTACGGGTGCTGGCGATACGTTTGCCGGAGGGTTTATAGGTTATCTTGCCAAGACAGATGATATCTCTTTCAAGAATATGAAGCGTGCGGTAATGTACGGTAGTGCAATGGCTAGCTTCTGTGTAGAAAAATTTGGTACAGAGCGAATAGTGAACTTAAGCGATACGGAAATCAATGATAGAGTGCAGCAGTTTATAGATATCTCTCAAGTAGAGATAAGCCTATAACTTCTGGATGGACGTATTAGACGTCAGAAAAACAATAGTACGTAATCTTATAGACCCGAGTGTAAGAGCTTGGGTTTTTAGAACCAAGGCAATCGTTATACCTCTGATTTTTAGTTTACTTGCTGTGTTTTTCTGTAGACAATCATTCTGCGAAGGGCAACGAATGAGTTTATTTTTGTTAACCGTTGAGGAATTCCAAGAACGACTATAAACGAAAATGGAGACGTTAATTTCTGAAATAAGAGACGGAAAATTATGAGTGAATCAAACATCAAACAAAAGATCTGGAAACAGAAATCTGCACCAGACCAAGTATTGGTAGACGTATTGAGAAATGAACTCAATGCTCCCAAACTAATTGCAGAAATGCTTGTGCAGCGAGGAGTAGACTCGCCCGATAAGGTAAAAAAATTCTTTAATCCGCGAATAGGCGATATGCACGATCCGTTTCTGATGAAGGATATGGATAAAGCGATAGAGCGTATTCACTTAGCTCAAGAGAAGAATGAAGGGGTAATGATCTTCGGAGACTATGATGTGGATGGGACTACCTCCGTGGCATTGGCGTATTCGTTTTTTAAAGAGAAATTTGAGAAAATAGACTACTACATACCTGACAGGTACAAGGAGGGTTACGGTATAAGTAACGATGGTATAGACTATGCCAAGGCAAATGGTTTGAGCCTTATCATAGCTCTAGATTGTGGTATAAGAAGTGTAGACAAGATTGAGTATGCGACCTCGTTAGGGATAGATTTCATTATCTGTGATCACCACTTGCCGGGCAAAGAGATACCCGCAGCTGCTGCTGTGCTAGATCCCAAGCGTAGCGATTGCGATTACCCTTTCAAAGAATTATCAGGATGCGGAATAGGACTAAAACTAGCTCAAGCCTATAGTCAAGTGAATGAGTTGGATGAGCGAGAGTATCTGCAATACCTTGATTTTGCCACGTTGAGTATAGCCAGTGATATAGTGCCTATAGAAGATGAAAATAGAATCATCGCTCACTTTGGGCTCAAGATAATCAACCAACAACCTAGAATAGGGCTGAAGAAGCTGATAGAGGTTTCTGTTAATAAGGAGGAACTAAGTATAAGTGATTTGGTGTTTTATTTGGGACCTAGGATTAATGCAGCAGGGCGTATGAACGATGCCAAAAGTGCTGTTAAAATGCTGATAGCCGAAAATGTGGATACGGCGAATACGTATGCTAGTGAGCTGCAAACGCAGAATGAAACAAGAAAAATAGTTGACCAGAAAATAACGGCTGATTTTCAGGAGATAATAGCAAACAATAGCGACATGCTCAAACAAAAGACGCATGTCTTTTATAAAGAGGATTGGCATAAAGGTGTTGTAGGCATAGCTGCAAGTAGAGCGATAGAACTGTACTACAGACCCACAATAATTCTCACCAAAAGCGGTGAGGGGATGCTGGCAGGTAGTGCGAGAAGTGTGAAAGGATTTGACGTGCACGAAGCTTTGGAGAAGTGCAGTGAGCACCTGGAGCAGTTTGGTGGGCATATGTATGCGGCAGGTATGACCATGAAGATGGAGAACCTGGATGCTTTTAGAAAAGCGTTTGAAAAAGTGGGAGAGGAGATGCTTACGCCAGACATGCTCATTCCTAAGGTGTATTATGATGCAGCGATGGATATAGCTTCTGTTGACAATAAGATGCTAACAATAGTGAATAAAATGGCTCCATTTGGTCCTGCAAATATGACACCAGTATTCTTTGCTAATGGCTTAAAAGACGACGGATCGGGTAAGATCATCGGTAAGACCAAGGAGCACATACGCCTGAATATAAAGCGGGCCAATGATTCGCTTGGGGCTGTAGGATTTGGTATGGCAGACAAACTAGCAGACATTAAAAAAGCAAGCTCTTTTGAAGCTTGCTTTCAGATTAACGAAAATATTTTCAGGGGTAACCGTTCTATTCAGCTCATGCTGAAAGACGCTCGGCCTACCACCGATGCTTGATGTGTTTTCTGCTGGTAAGGCTAAAGTCTAAAGCAATATATCCTACCGCAGAGAAGTTTGTTGCAGTGCCTAATCGGGTATCTCTAAATAGGTTAAGAAATCCGTAGTTCGCTCTTGTACCTATTATTAGTCTTGTTTTTCCTTCGTCTCCAAGGCTAAAATTAACGCCGATTCCTGTAGTGATACCTACATCAATAGTGCGAGGTGTAAGATCTTTTGTTGTGAATGTGTCGCTATCCGGATCTGTCCATAAAGCTAATATGTCTGGATCGTAAAACGTAGAGACACTTGAACCGTATGCAAAATAAGGCCCTCCTTCAATAAACCAGTATGACTTTGGTTGTCCCATTCTGTATGGGATCAGTTCCTTTTTATTGAACGGAATCATATACTGCAACGTGATAGGGACTTGTATATAAGCTCCTGCACCTGGAGCGTAAATAGGTATATCGTCTGCATCTACATATCCTGTGAAGTATTCCATTGCTCGACCATCGAGTAAGATATCACCTTCTAGCATTAATTGGTTAAATATCTGATGCTTGTAACCAATACCAAAGCTAGTTGATAATCCTGCATTCACATCTTGGGCATACCCTAAAGTTGTTCCTATTCCACCGCCACTTTTTACAGTAAGCCAATTTTGTGCATTGATACTCATTGGCAATAAAGCAAGAAGTACTATAGCTATTAAAAATTTTTTCATCATGTTATTTTAATAATTGGACAAATATACTTGAAAACGGATATTACTTATTCATTAGTATACTACTTTTGAAAACAAGATGCGTCTAAGAGCAGAAAATCTCATTAAACAGTACAAAAAACGAAAGGTGGTCAACGAAATGTCCCTTGAAGTAGATCAAGGTGAAATCGTAGGATTACTTGGGCCAAATGGAGCAGGTAAAACCACGACATTTTATATGGTGGTTGGTCTTGTGAAACCAGATGGAGGAAAGGTGTATTTGGATGACGAAGAGATCACATCTAAGGCTATGTACCAACGAGCACAGAAAGGTGTAGGATACTTGCCGCAGGAAGCCTCTGTGTTTAGAGATCTTACGGTAGAGGATAATATACGTGCAGTGTTAGAGATGACCAATAAAAGCACAGAAGAACAACGGGACAAGACGGAGTCTTTGATAGCTGAGTTTGGATTGGAAAAGGTGCGTAAGAATTTGGGTAAGGTGCTAAGTGGCGGTGAGCGAAGAAGATGTGAAATTGCTCGAGCATTGGCCACAGACCCTAAGTTTGTATTGTTAGACGAACCCTTTGCAGGTGTAGATCCTATTGCTGTAGAAGATATTCAAGAAATTGTGCAGAAGCTGGTTACTAAAAATATTGGGGTGCTTATCACAGACCACGATGTACAAGCAACGCTAAACTTGGTAGATAGAGCCTATCTTCTCTTCGAAGGGAGATTGCTCAAAAAAGGTACTCCTCAAGAGTTGGCAGATGATGAGATGGTACGCAAAGTTTACTTGGGTAACAACTTCGAATTAAGAGCGTAAAAGACGTTAGAAGATAGGGCAAAGGATATTATATTCTACAGTCTTTGTGAGCTTTCAACGGAAATTATTGCTCTTAGTATGTTGTGCAATCATGGGAGATCGAACGTGCCTACCTGTGCAAACGAATTACTGTGCAAAGTACTCTTTTACCTTTTTCTGGTAATACGGTTGTAGTTCTGGTGAAACGCTACGCAAAAGTTCTGTTTCTTTTTTCTTCTGTTCCAGGTACTTTTTTATACTCGGAGGCACCAGTCTTTCTTGCTCGGTTGCTTCATTAGAAGTTCGTTTGTTATCCTGTTCTTGTTCTCGCTCCGCACGTTCGTGTTCGCTAAGCTTTATTTCTATCTGATTTAGCTTTTGGAATGTTTGACTATTGAGTCTTTTGTTATAAAGATCCTCTTCCAATTGATCCATTAGATCTTCTGTTTTTTTAATGTCTCCAAGACTCCCACGTTGCCCGTTTTTTTCTAATTTGCTCCCGAGTTCTCGTAATTTCTTACGTATGGCGGATTGTTGAGCTGCCATTTCTGCAAACTCTTTGCTGCTAGGTTTTCCCTTGCCTTTTTTCTGACCCTCTTGCAATTTTTTCATTTGCTTTGCCAGTTGATCTTGCATCTTTTTTATAGCATTGGCATTGGATTTTTTCGGTTTGTCTCCTTTTTTGCCTCCAGGTTTTTTGCATTCACCTTTTGGCTTGCCTTTGTTTTTCTTTTGAGCCTTCATCTCTTCTTGCATTTTCTTGAGAGATTCACTCAGCATTAGAGCCAAGTTATTGTACCCTGTCATAGCATATTGTTGATGCACAATAGCATTGTTCGTATACCGCTCACCGAGGTATGTGAGTGATTTATCCAAGTTGTCATTTACGCGTGCTATTTCCTCATTTACAAAAGATTGTATTTTAATGTTGCGTTTGCTTAATGCGAGAAGAGAGTCTTCTACCATTTTGGTTTCGTCCTTTATCTTTCGCTGTTCTTGGCGTAGCTCTAGGTACTTGGGACTGTAGCGTTTATTCTCTTTGAAACCATCTATCACCTTCTCTTGGTCAAAAGACAGTTGTACAAGATTTTCGAGTATTTGTCTAAGATTATTGTAGTCTTCTTCTTGCTGCTCTTCTTGAGATTCTTCCATCTCCTCCTGCATTTTCTCTGCCATCTCTTTCATCTTCTTGGCGGCATCGTCCATACTTTGGGCAGCATCTTTGTTTTTGCCTTTGCTCTGCTTTTGCTGAGCATCGTCCATTTTTTGATCTACTTGATCCTTATTCTCTTCTTGCTTACTTATCTCCAGTGGTGACTCTAGCTCCTGGTTTTTCTTATCTATATCTTGCAAGTCTTTTTTCAGGTCATCAAACGCTTTCTTTATCTCTTCTTGTTCTTTCCGAAGGGGCTCACTTTTACCTTTTTTGTCTTTCGTCTTCTCTGCCAGTTCTTTTTCTTTCTTCGCTAGCTCATTCAGCTTGTCTATGGCCTCGTTTAGCTTTTTCTCCAACTCTAGTTCTTTAAAAAGTTCAAGCATACGGTCCATCTCCTTGCTCATTTCCTTCTCGCTAAATTTGAACTCATCCATTGCTTTTTGGAGTTCATCTTTGTTGTTCTCATTTAGCAGCTTTTGTATTTTCTCCATCAACTTGCGAGTTTCTTCATCCAGCACTTCTTCCATCAGTTTTTCCAGCTCTTTTTGTTTTTCGAGCAGGCTCTCCTCTGGTGGGTTAAATTCTTCTTCCTTGTTGTTCTTTTCCTTGTTCTTATTTACGGCATCGCGTATTTTTTTTTCGAGTTCTTTCTGCTTATCCAGTAGGTCCTGTATTTTCTTTTTATCATTCCAGTCCAAGTTTTTCTTCTCGGTCATCATTTTTTCGATGCTCTGTATTTCTTTTTGGAGTTCTGCTGCATCACTTTGTGCACCAGCCATCGAGTTTTTTATTTCCTTATTTGACTCCTCAGTTTGTTCTTTTATCTCTTTAAGCGATGGAGCTTTGTACGTATTTAGGGGAGTTTTTGTTGGTTTTGCACCATTTACTCCGTCATTATCCCATACCGTGAAGTAATACTCTAGCTCATCTTCTGCTTGTATGTTTATGGCATCAAGGCTCCAGTAGTGATAGAAGGTCTGAGTAGCGATATCAAGGTCTACCTTTACTACTAAACTTCCTTGTTTTTCTTTATTCTCTGGAGTATTTGTTTTTTTAAACCTATAATGAAATTGTAGTTTACTAAAACCGTGGTCGTCTTGGATATCTCCCAAAAAATAGAAAATTTTATTACTCAAACTATCGCTTTTACGTTCTACACTTATTTGTGGGAACTCGTCTGGTATTACATTTATTTGGTAAAAAATAGAATCTCCTTCGTTTACCCGTGTGTTCTTAGTGTTTACTTTCAGCAGTGTACTTCGCATAAACCGCTTCGTGAAAGAGGTTTTATTCTTTTTAGGTTGTAGCACTATGTTGTCTGGCGTTATGCTTAACTCGTCTACATTTTTGGTGTCAAAGTTCCATTGTATTGTAGTTCCTTGTGGTATGCTGAGTTCGCCAATGTTGCGTACTTTTTCGTTCGTCAGACCGAGATATTTGGGGTAAGATAGTGTTGCACTATAGCCAGAGAGGCTGGGTTTTAATGCTAAATCGAGATAATACGCTCTACTGGCAAAACCCCCTGCTTCAAAATAGACCTTCTCAGATCGTTGTAAATTGCTTATAAGATAGCGAAATTTGCCTTGCTCATCGCTCTTCATTTTGTAGCGTTGACTGCCAATGTAGATATATGCCGCTGCTGGTATTTCTGTTCCTTCTAATGCTAATGGTACCACTATGTTCTGGTTCTGTATAGCCTGTTGCTTATCTAAGTTGGTGATGAAATCAAAAGGAGCTTCGATTTCAAAGTGCTGATTAAAATTAACAATACGTTCGGTGCTTTTCTTAAAACCGGGACTTACTAAAAGTATGAATGCTAAAGCGATAGCTGGGAATAACGCATATTTTACGTACTTCAGGTTGGATTTGTAAGGTATGGCATTGGCAAATGGAACGGGTTGCAGTGAAGCGGTGCGTTGCTCTATGCTTGCGAGCAGTAGATTATTGTCTCCTTGTTCTGCTTCATCTTGTAGCTGCAAAGTATTGATCAACTTGTCTTTGACTTCCGGGAAATGATTGCCAATCAGTTGTGACGCTTCTTTTGTCCCAAATTTTCTGTTCACGTTAATAAGACCAAGTACTGGTCGTATTATATACCAGCCTACTACACCTAAACAAAGGAGTATGAAACTGTAAAATAGCAAGGTTCTAGTGGTTGTTCCAAAACGAGCAAAGTATTCGAAAAAAGAGAGTGCAAAAAATGCGGCAAATACAAGAGAAATACCCAAAATAGCTCCTTTAAGAAGTTGGTTTTGATAATACTTAGTAATAAAGCTTTCTAGTTTCTGTATGAGTGTATTGTATACTGCCACGTAATTCTGTTTCGTATAACGCAAATGTACACTTTTTGTTGCCTTGTTTTTGTGCGTTTTGACCTTACTTAAGCGTAACTTTGGCTGTAGGTTTGAATTCACTTTGTCTACTCTGTGAGAGCTTACATTGGCGTGTAGAGTTTGCGTGGAATGTAAAAATACAACTAGACATCATGAAACCGTTTGCTATACCTTATTTTCGTGTGTTCGTATGAAAAAAGCAGTATTCGCATTAGCCATTTTTCCTTTTTTAATTGGAGCCAGTTATTACACGAGCGACACACCTCCTGTTACCAATAAAATAAGATGGTATGATTTTAATACGGGTTTTAATCTTGCTCAGAAAGAAGGAAAAATCGCGGTAATAGACTGTTATACAGATTGGTGTGGTTGGTGTAAGGTGATGGATAAGAAGACTTTTTCGAATGATAGTATTATCAAGCGATTCAATGAAAATTACATAGCTATTAAATTTAATCCGGAGAAGCCTGGAAGGTACGACGCTGGCACTGGTGACTCGCTTAGTGGAAGAGAACTGCTGTTGGCATTGTCTAATAACAAGCCTGGAGGCTATCCTACATTCTTCTTTTTTGTTCCTGAAACAAAGAAGATGTTTCAAGTGCCCGGATATCAAGACGTAAAAAAATTTAGCGAAACGCTGGACAACGTGGAACGCTATAGGAAAGCAGTTTCACGATAGCCTTGTATTACAGGGCAAGATAGAATACAGTATATCAAAACAACAAATCAAAAACAACACATATTGGGACGTAGAAAGAAGAAGGACCAGCAAATGCATTTTGAAAATGTAGAATTGCTTGCCGCAGGAGGTGAAGGCCATGCATTAGCTAAAATAGAAGGTAAAGTAATTTTCGTAAAATACGGAGCTCCTGGTGATGTAGTCGATTTACAGATAGTAGGACGTAAAAAGAAATTTAGTCTTGCTAAAATTACTCAAATTCATACGGCTAGTAAGCTGAGAGTAGATCCGTTTTGTGAGCACTATGGTACATGTGGAGGCTGCAAGTGGCAACACATAGATTATGCTGCACAAACTGAGCTCAAAGACCAATGGGCTAGAGATTGTATGGAGCGTATCGGTAAGATTGATATTGGAGAAACCTTGCCTATTTTGGCGGCCAAAGACCTTCAGTTTTATCGTAACAAAATGGAGTATACCTTTAGCAATAAGCGATGGTTATATGAAAATGAGACCTTAGAGGATTTAGACCATACCAATGCTCTTGGTTTTCACGCCCCAGGTAGATTTGATAAAGTGCTGGCCATAGACAAGTGCTGGTTGCAAGATGATAAAGGAAATGCCCTACGCAACTTTGTGTATGCGTTTTGTATAGAAAACGACTATTCGTTTTATGATCTGAAAGATCACGGAGGTCTCATGAGAAACTTAATGCTACGCAATACCGTAGGAGGTGATTGGATGGTAAATGTCGTATTTGCTTTGCCAGAGATGGATAAGATAGAGCCGCTTATGGCTGCTATACAAAAAGAATTTAACCCAAAAGCGTTGAACTATTGTATCAATACAAAATTGAACGATAGCATCTTCGATCAAGAATTTATCTCATACAGTGGCGATTTTGAGATACAAGAAGAATTGGGTGGATTAAAATTCAATATTTCTCCAAAGTCATTCTTTCAAACCAATCCTAAACAAGCAGAAAATTTATACAAGGTAGCTATAGATTTTGCAGATATACAAGCAGATGATGTGGTGTATGATTTGTATTGTGGTACAGGAACAATTACCTGTGTAGCGGCAAAATCTGCTAAGAAGGCCGTAGGTGTAGAAATAATAGAAGAAGCCATAGAGGCTGCAAAGGTAAATGCAGGTATCAATGGGTTGAACAACGTAGAGTTTCTTGCAGGAGATATGAAAGATGTTTTCAATGCAGAGTTTTACACAACACACGGTAAGCCAGATGTCATTATTACAGACCCTCCGCGTAGCGGAATGCACCCTAAAGTAGTAGAATACTTGGGCGATATTGCATGTCCTAAGATCGTATACGTGAGTTGCAATCCAGCAACACAAGCAAGAGATCTAGCTATGTTAGATGATAAGTATAAGGTTGTGAAAAGTCAAGCGGTAGATATGTTTCCACAGACACACCACGTGGAGAATGTAGTGCTGCTAGAGCTTAGATAGTCAATTCCATCTCAAAGTCATCCATGGAGTAGCCTTTGCCTATGTCAAAGACTACTTCATGTTTTTTTATAAAGCCTAATTTTTCATAAGCGGCAATGCTTTTGTCGTTGTACTTGTTTACGGTAAGTCGTATGCGTTTGTGCTTTTCGGCTTTTGCTGCTGCGATAGCGTAGTCTATCATTTGCTTGCCGTAACCTTTGCCTCTTTCATGCAGCAAAAGGTATATTTTACTTATAAATAGACCGTTGTTTTGGTGCAATAGAGATAGATATCCAATGGGTTCTGGAGCTTGCCAAAGTGTATAGTTATATCCTTCTTCTATTTGATTGGATATAGCAGCTTCGTTTTGAAACTTAGCCAGCATATAGTCTACTTGAGCTATTCCAATAATTGGCGTGTAGTGCTGTGTCCATATTTGCTTGGCAAGAATGGACACAGTGGTTATATCTTCTTCAGATACAACCTGCTTAGGCTTCAGTTTATCGTGCCCCAAAGTTGTATCCAATGGAAACGCTTACAGGTGTATACAAGCGTTGGCCTTTACCCTCTCTGTAGAGTAAGTAAAACACCTCACTTATTTCGCTTTGTTGGGAAAATCCGGGTTGAGTCGTATTGGTAGCAGCTCCTACATTTACATTACTCCAACCTAGACCAAAACTAGCGTCAAAGTATAGCTTATCTCCTAGTTTAGCTTGCCCGCCCAGTTGAGCATAAATACCCGTTCTAATTCGACTAAACTCGGTGTCTACTTCTTGCCCGCCGCTGAAATTATTTGCCCGGTATTCTACTACTCTATTGAAATTGGTATATCCACCGTCTATTCCAATGCCAAGGTATAGGCCTTCTGCTAGTAGGGTATTCGCATTTCTTTTTCGTTGGTAAAAACGCAGTTCTGCACCTGCTTCTATACCATAGTTTATGTCTATTACATTTAAGCTATTGAACGGTATTGTGGCATTCAAACTTATGGTAGGTAGGTTGTTTGCATTTGCTTTCATCGGCGAGGTTTCATATGCCACATGTAGCTTCTGTACACCGAGCCCCATGAGGTTAAGGATATCGAGTTTTAGTAGTTTGTAGTCCCCTTTTTTTACAGGAGGTTCTACATCTTGTGCGTGTACGTTTACTACGGTAATAAGTAGAGCAATCGTTGCTATTTTTTTGAATATTTTCATTGGTTATTTCTGCGTTTAATTTTTTGATATATTGCTTAGTAGAGCAAGAGATCCGCCAGATTCTATGGCATATTGCGATACGCCTTCTGGGTGTACAGCTATTAAAATATCTCCGTTAATAATGATGTCGAAAACGCCCGTCAGTGCTGTAGACTTTTGGAAAGACGGGTTGGTAGGTTCTGAGATATTAAACCGTTTTATTTGTCCATTATCACAAACAAATAAGAAATTGTTGTATAGCCCAAGGCCCGTTGGTTGTTCCATTTCTAGGCTCATTTGAAGTTGGGGTGAGCGTTTGTCTCGTACATCTATCACGTCAAGTCTGTTTTGACCTCTGCGGCAGGTTGTTCCGTCCCGTAGCGTAACAAAGGCGTAATTCTCATTGGCTACTACAGGGTCGCAACTCGTTACATGCCAGTAATTCGACGCGTAAGTAGGAGTACTGGCATTGGTAATGTCATAGATGAACATTCCGTTTTGTGTGCCAAGGTACAGAAAGTCGCCGAGTGAAAATATCGTTTCTAAACCTGTGCTAAGGGCGATTTTACTGATATACTGTGGCTTACTTGCTGTGGCTAGTGAGTAGGTAAATAGTTCTGATTCTGTTGCAATATAGAGGTGGTTCTTGGCTATCGTAAAGCGAGCTAACGAACCGCCTGTTCCCGTGCTAGATCCATTTCCTATGCTTGATATGTTGTCAGATTGATTGCCGCTAGGGTTGGTTGAGTTCTCGCTGCAACCCATTATAAATGCAATGCTTAGTAATACTATTATTTTTTTCATGGTCTACCTTTTATTGGATTACGAAACAATCTGGTTTGGGCATTTCTGCTTTTTCCCAACTTAATATTAGTCCTTTACTTTGGTCTGGGCATTCAAAAAACACCTTATCTGAAACAAAGAGGCCAACTATAGCAGCAGGTGGTCTTGCAGAATTTAGTGAGTTTACATGATTTTGGTCAAAGGAAGTGACCGCTATATTGTCTAAGTCTGTAATATCTATAGTTGCAAGACCTACTCCAAGATCTGCATACACGTAATCGTCTTTTATGGCTACATCTACATTGCCCGGGATATTGATAAATTTAAGTGGACTAGGGTTTTTGGGGTCGGCATTGTTAAATACGTGTACCCCTTTACCAACTTCATTTATGAGTAGCTTGTCTTCGTATACATAGATTTTACCTACGGACTGTATAGGCTGATTGTTCGTAGTGCTAATCATCGTTGCTAAATCGTCAATATTCCCATATACGGGTTTCAATCCCAATACCTTTTCGGTAGCTTCTTGCTCGCTACAGGCATTGAGCAGGAAGGCCAGGACCGCAACAAAGAAGAAAATGTTTTTCATAATAATTAATTTGTCGTTGCTTTCTTAAATCTATCTTCGAGAATACGATTTTATTTGCACACTTTTGCCATTGGTTAAGTAAAATTATAGTTGGCAGACCAAAATTAATACGTTTATGGATAATAGCATATCAGAAAAAGAGAAGGAAATATTATACAATTTGGAGAGTGACATTAAAGTACTCAAAAAAGAATTGAATGAAACAGTGAAGGCCATTATAGATGGTGGATATTCCAAATTTCCGGTGATTCTCGCTCATGCAGAGGAGATAGCTATTGCACAAAAAGTAATTGATAGAAGTGATCATCAAACACATTTTCATTTTAGTGCAAGTACGCTGGAAGAGATGGTGACCCGAGAGATAGTAGTAAAAGAACGAGAAGCAGATTTCAAACAACAGTTTCAGGTAAATGCCGATAAATTTTGTGTTTTACTTGTTCATACGGATAGTATGAAATTTGTATTTTCGGACAAAAAATAAGAGTGATGAACAGTGTACAACCCAAAGTTGCTATTGTCATACTGAACTACAATACGCGTCCATTGCTGGAACGTTTTTTGCCTTCAGTAGTGGCTACAGAGTATGACAACAAAGAAGTATGGGTAGTAGACAATGCTAGTACAGATGATAGTGTAAGCTACATTAAACAACATTTTGCTGGGGAAGTAGAACTACGCATATCTCCAGAAAATTACGGTTATGCTGGGGGATACAACTGGGCGTTGGAACACATAGATGCAGACTATTATGTACTGCTCAATAGTGACGTAAGCGTGCGTGCAAATTGGCTGAGTCCATTAGTAGATATGGCCACTGCCGATAAGAATATTGGAGCAATACAACCCAAGATATTGGATGCCAAACAGCCTGAATTATTTGAATATGCAGGAGCAAGTGGTGGATATTTGGATAAATGGGGTTATCCTTTTTGTCGTGGACGAATATTTGATACGATTGAGGAAGACAAGGGGCAATACAATGAGCCACAAGCAGTGTTTTGGGCTACTGGAGCATGTTTGTTTATTCGTGCAGAATTATATCACAAAGTAGGAACTTTAGATGCAGACTTTTTTGCTCATATGGAAGAGATAGATCTTTGTTGGCGACTTCAGCGTATGGGTTATTCTGTTATGGTACAACCAAGTTCGGAGGTATATCATCTTGGTGGGGGTACACTTGCAGAAGG
This sequence comes from Bacteroidia bacterium, assembly GCA_028247315.1. GTDB lineage: Bacteria > Bacteroidota > Bacteroidia > NS11-12g > UBA9320 > UBA9320. The sequence goes on from JAOKFZ010000025.1 coordinate 21,867, forward strand.
ATCAGAAAGAAAGTATTTTCTAAATTTCAGGAATAACCTAATACTACTGGCAAAAAATCTAGATTCTCCATTTTGGCTATTCACTATTCTATGGCGAATGCTATTGGACGGTGTATCTGCTCTGAAATTTATGTTGGATGGACATCCAAAGCGAGTGGGGACTATAGTCAAAGCTCACTTTGCTTTTTGGGGCAGTCTAGGCACGACCTTGCGTAAACGAGATGCTGTAAAAAAAATAGGCAATAGTAAAGTTGACTTGTATTCCAAATCAATAGTATGGCACTATTTTGCCAAAGGAAAAAAGGTCTTTACAGACTTGTAAGTGCCTGTATAGCAATTATATACCCTTGAAGTCCTAAACCAAATATTCCTCCTTTGCAATATTGAGCCAACAACTCTGTATGCCTTTCCTGCTCTCTTGTATATATATTGGAAATATGAAGACCTATCACAGGAGTAGTTATAGCAGCTACAGCGTCTGCCAAGGCTACTGAGGTATGAGAATATCCGCCAGCATTAAGCACTATGCCTTGATAGTCAGTGTTTTCTGTTTGGTGTAGCCGATCGATTAACTCTCCTTCTATATTGCTTTGAAAATAGTGGATTTCTAGTGTTGAGAACTGGTGTTTAACCTGCTCAAGGAATTCCTCGAAACTCTTGTCTCCATACACGCTTGGCTCTCGCTTACCAAGCAAGTTTAAATTAGGGCCGTTTATGATTAGTATTTTCAATTAAGGTAACTCTTATGATGGTTCAAAGTTATACATTTGTTTGCTCAATCTCAGTATATGAGCGATCCTATAAAACACGAGTGTGGCGTTGCCTTTGTAAGGCTTAGAAAACCACTAGAATTCTATAAAGAAAAGTACGGAACAGAACTTTGGGGACTTAAGAAATTGCAGATGCTTATGAACAAGCAACTCAATAGAGGTCAAGATGGTTCTGGACTGGCGGTTATTAAACTGGATCCGGAGTATGGAAGTAGATATATAGCCAGAGAAAGAGCCAACGGTAGCGGTGCTGTTTCTACTCTTTTTGAACGTGTAAATACAAAATACGCTAATCTAGACCAAGAGAAAGCCCAAGATACAAAGTGGCTCAAGAAAAAATATCCATATGCTGGAGAAGTGCTCCTGGGGCATCTTAGGTATGCTACACACGGGAAGAACAGTATAGAAAACATTCATCCGTTTCTCCGTCAAAATAACTGGATGAGTAGAAATCTTGTGCTTGCTGGAAACTATAATGTGACCAATGTTCAGGAAATGTACCAGCAGCTAATAGAGCTCGGTCAGCATCCCAAAGAGATAAGTGATAACGTTACGATGCTCGAAAAAATTGGACATTTTTTGGATGATGAGAACGAACGATTGTACAAAGAGTGCAAGGAGAATGATATGGATAGCCTTGCTACTGCAGAGCATATCAAAAACAACCTAGACCTAGAGAATGTATTGAAAAATTCATTCAAAAGTGTTGATGGAGGATACAATATGGTAGGGTTAATAGGAGATGGAAATGCATTTGTAATGCGGGATCCCAACGGGATAAGACCGAACTACTACTGGTCCAATGACGAAGTAATAGTGGTAGCTAGTGAGCGACCAGCTATTCAAACTGCATTCGATTTGCAAATGGGTGATCTAAAAGAAGTGAAACCCGGGAATGCCCTCATCGTAAAACGAGATGGAAGTTTTGAAGAGAAACAAATACTAGAGCCCCAAGAACGCCTTTCGTGTAGCTTTGAGCGTATCTATTTCTCCAGAGGTACCGATGGTAAAATACACGAAGAGCGTAAACGGTTGGGGCGTAAAATATCGCGGGAGATACTCACAAGGCTTGACTTTGATATTCGATCTACTGTTTTTTCATATATACCAAATACGGCAGCTACATCATACTACGGACTTATAGATGGCGTTTACAAGTACTTGGATAAGTGGAAGAGAGAGCAGCTCCTAAAGTTGGGAAGTACTGCTACAGCAAAGGAGATAGATAAGCTTCTTTCTGTGAAAATAAGAAGAGAAAAACTGCTCATAAAAGACGCTAAAATACGAACGTTCATTGCTCAAGACGAGGGTAGAGACGACTTGGTAGGTAATGGTTACGATGTGACGTACGAGGTGGTGAAACCTACGGATACGCTTGTGGTTGTAGATGATAGCATTGTAAGAGGTACCACCTTAAAGAAAAGTATTCTGAGGATATTGGACCGTCTAGGCCCCAAAAAAATAATAGTAGCCTCTAGTGCTCCCATTATAAAATATCCGGATTGCTATGGGATAGACATGAGCCGTATGAATGAGTTTATCGCTTTTCAAGCAGTGAAGAGCTTGCTTGAAAAAGAAGGCGATCTTCAGTTTATGGATGTGGTTTTTGAAGCGTGTAAAGCAGAATTGGAAAAGCCCGTGGAGGAGATGGAGAATAAGGTAAAAATGCTTTATGATCGCTATACAGATAAGCAAATAGAAGCAGAGATCGGTAGACTGGTTACCCCTGCAGGTATGAATGCACAGGTTGAGATAGTTTATCAAACTATTAAAGGACTCCATGCTTCATGTCCTAATCATCTGGGAGATTGGTATTTCTCTGGAAACTATCCTACATCTGGAGGAAATCAAGTAGTTAACAGAAGCTATGTTTACTACATGCAGGGCAGCAATGCTCGGGCGTATTAAATTAGTACACTACCTATCATACTCTCCCCAAACCAATAGGGGATATCTACTAAACCATTCGCTGGTTTAGTGATAATGAGGTTTGCTTTCTTGCCTACTTGGATACTTCCTACTTCATCTTGTACTTCCATAGCAAAAGCAGCATTATACGTCAATGCATTAAACGCTTCTTCAGGAGTAAGTTTCATTTGGCTGCATGCTAGGCCAAAGGCAAGATTAAGATTGCTGCTAGGAGCAGACCCTGGATTGAAATCACTTGCTATCGCTAGCGGAATATTTTTGTCTATTAGCTGTCTTCCTGGCGTATAGGGTATGTCTAGGAATAGTGAACAAAGTGGTAATCCTGTTGCTATTGTATTTGAGTTGGCTAATGCCGAATAATCCTCATCGTGCATTACCTCTAAATGATCTACCGATAAAGCTCCCATTTCGCAAGCCATTTTTACTGCTCCAAAACTACTAAACTGATTGACGTGCACCTTTGCTTTTAGGCCATGTTTGTCTCCAGCTTCTATCACTTGTTTTAGGTCGTCTAAGCTAAAGTAACCTGTCTCGCAGAAGATGTCTATGTAATCTGCCAACCCTTCGCCAGCTATACGCGGAAGCATCTCATTGCATACCAAGTGCATATATACGTCTTTGTTATTTTTAAATTCTTCAGGTAGAGCATGAGCTCCCAAGAAAGTGGCCTTGATAGGGGTAGGAGAGAGCTGCTTTAAGATGCGTATGACACGCAGCATTTTCATTTCGTCCTCTATGGTTAGTCCGTATCCGCTTTTAATCTCTATGGCCCCTGTACCTTGTTTTATTGCATTGCCGATTCGTTCTTGAGCGGCATCATACAGCTGTTGCTCGCTCATAGAGCGTAGTTTGGCAGCACTATTGAGTATTCCGCCTCCAGATTCAGCTATTTCTTGGTAGGTTTTGCCATGCAAGCGTTGATTCATCTCTCCACTGCGGCTTTCAGCAAAAATCATGTGTGTATGGCTATCTACATACATGGGCATCACAAGTCTACCGGCACAATCGTGCGAGTCTATGGTTATCTCAGGGCATTCGCTCATTGGCCCAAAAGACTCAATCTTGTGGTTTCTTACCACCAAATAGGCATTGTCAAGTGTGGTTACCTCACCTTGTGCTTTGCCTCGTTTTATGGTGCTAGAGTTTTCGGTGATTCCGATAAGTTGCTTTATGTTTTTGAGAAGGATGTTCATGGCTTGGCTTGGTGCAATGTTACAATTACTGCTTTACAAATGCTTTAGGCGATAACGATTTGTGTGCGTTGCTTATTCTGACGTTATAAATGCCAGAAGGCAATTCGCTTATATCTATATGTTCATTGGCTAGTTTGCCGTCCAAAACCAGTATTCCCAAGTTATTGTAAATGGCAATAGATGCATTTTCTAGTCTGCTGTTAATGAACAATGTATTGTCAGCTGGATTGGGATACATGCTAAAACGCTCTTGTGATGTGTTGGATGTACTTAGTAGCTTATCACAGTAGTTTACTTTGAAATCTAAAAAGTAGTGTGTCTTTACGAATTCAATAAGTGCATTACTGGCACTGTCTATAAACGCTTCTCTACCAGCAGGGGTGAATCTCCAACTCTGATTGCATTCTATCTGTATAGCGTCAATCGTACCACCGTTTCTAGATCCATGTCTTTTTACATCGTAGCCTCCGGTGA